>CAMPCG010000165.1 GCA_946644025.1 uncultured Prevotellaceae bacterium
AGTTGCGGAAATAGCTCAGTTGGTAGAGCACGACCTTGCCAAGGTCGGGGTCGCGGGTCCGAGTCCCGTTTTCCGCTCTTTTTTTTGTGCTTATAAAAAAACAACCACAACCCTGTTCTGAATGAATCTATATCTCAGGTATTTCGACAACGAGACGCTAGTAACGAGTGTCGATGCCGCCCTGGACTTTCTGAGGGGCATCGACGAGATTGACGTTGACGCTGCACTCGAGGCCGACATCCGCGAATATGCCGCCAGCAACGTGCTCTATCCCAAGCGTTACAAGATACGTTCGCGCGTATACTTCATTATTATCAAGACTGTGGCTGCCACCATGCAGGAGTTCAAGGAACACCGCAACCAGAAGAAGGACGGCGCCGCCAATGCCGACGCCAAAGGACGCTCCGTGTCGGCCGAACTGCTGAAGCTCAACGAGGAGCAGCCGGGGTGGTACGAGGGCAACATGCTCTTCAAGCGCGTGAACTTCGACCCGGCAAGGGGTAAGTACCGCTATCTGGACACACCCTTCACGGCACAGGTAAAGGCCGTGTCGGGCATGGACTGCTACAACCGCATCGTGAGCCATCTACAGGAGCGCGTAGACCCCCGGAGCCAGTTCCCGTCGCCAAAGGGGAAGAACTTCCAGTTCAAGTTCCTCGGCGCTGCAAGACAGGGATAGTGAGCGGCCCGACGGCTCAGACAACCTCTAACTCAAAACAAACTCCTAACTCTAATGCCATGAACAAGGTGATGCTGATAGGCAATGTAGGCACTGAGCCCGAAGTGCGATATGTAGACCAGGGCGTGGCCGTGGCCCGGCTGCGGTTGGCCACCACAGAGAAGGGCTACAAGCTGCAGAACGGCACACAGGTGCCCGACCACACCGACTGGCACAACGTCATACTGTGGCGCAGACTGGCCGAGATAGTAGAACGCTACGTACACAAGGGTGACAAACTCTACATCGAGGGACGACTGCGCTACACGTCATACGACGACAAGAAAGGACAGCGGCAGTACACCACCGAAATATGGGCCGACAACATGGAGATGCTGACACCCAAACAGCAAGCCACGACCCCTAACACCTAAATATCTAACACCCAACACCCCCCTTAGTGGACTACTTTCAACAATTGTTCAGCGAAGTGCATCTGAACCCTCTGGGGTTCGGACAGATTTTCGCCGCCCTTTTGGCGTGCCTGTTGCTCGTCGCCTCTGCCTTTGCCTCAGGCTCCGAGATTGCCTTCTTCTCACTCTCACCCACCGACCTCAACGAGCTCGACGAGGAGAAGAACAAAGCCGACCGTATGATAGTGAGACTGCGCAAGGACAGCGAGCTCACCCTGGCCACCATACTCATCACCAACAACCTGGTCAACGTCACCATCATCATGCTGGCTAACTACTTCTTTGCCAGCTGGATAAACTTCGGCCGTGCGCAATGGCTGGAGTTCGTCGTCGTCACCATCCTGCTCACGTTCCTGCTGCTCCTCTTTGGCGAGATTATTCCCAAGGTCTACTGCAAGCAGCACGCACTCAAGGTGTGCCGGCGCTTCGCCGCCCCCATCATGGTGCTGAGTCGGCTGTTCCGCCCCCTCTCGGCTGTCCTCATCAGCACCGGGGCACTGGCCGAGCGCGTGGTGCAGACGGAGAACCGGGTGCTCAGCGTCGACGACCTGGAGCAGGCCCTGGAGCTCACCGACAAGGAAGAGCTGAAGGACGAGCAGAACATGCTCGAGGGCATCGTGCGCTTCGGCGACGAGACCGCCAAGGAGGTCATGGCCAGCCGGCAGGACATCGTGGCGCTCGACTTCCACACCCCCTACACCGACGTCATCCGCTGTATCGTGGAGAACAACTACTCGCGCATACCCGTCTATCAAGACAGCATCGACAACATACGCGGCATACTCTACATCAAAGACCTGCTGCCGCACCTCAGCAAGCCCGCCTCCTTCAGGTGGCAGACACTCATACGCCCCCCCTACTTCGTGCCCGAGACGAAGAAAATAGACGACCTGCTGCGCGACTTCCAGGAGAGCAAGGTGCACATAGCCATTGTCGTAGACGAGTTCGGCGGCACCAGCGGGCTCATCACCCTCGAGGACATACTCGAAGAGATTGTCGGAGAGATAAACGACGAGTACGACGAGGAGCAGAAGACCTACGTGCGCGTCAATGCCAACACCTACATCTTCGAGGGAAAGACGCTGCTGGCCGACTTCTACAAGATTCTGCACCTCGACGACGACATCTTCGACGGTGCCGAGGGCGACGCCGACACGCTGGCCGGGCTCATACTCGAGCTGAAGGAGGACTTC
This sequence comes from uncultured Prevotellaceae bacterium, assembly GCA_946644025.1. Next base: position 2,325 of record CAMPCG010000165.1, read on the forward strand.
CCCCGCCTGCACGAGCGCATTGACTTCAAGGGCTTCCGCTTCGAGATAGTCGGCATAGACGGCCACCGCATCTCGCGCATAAAAGTGGTTATAGAACATGCGGCAAACTCCGCGCAGGGTGAACTTCAAGGGTAACACATTTACCCTCTACAAAACGCGATACAGGATGAACCAGCACTTTTCTTTTACTTACACCTTTACAGCATTACTCCGTTGCTCCGTGGCCTTGGCCGTCGTCGTGGGCGGCCTCTGGTCCTGCAGCGACGACGACGAGTTCTCTGCCAGCCGTGCGGCGCACCTCACGTTCTCGCGCGACTCCGTGATTATGGACACCGTGTTCAGCACCGTCGGCTCGCGCACCTACGACTTCTGGGTGTTCAACCGCATGAAGCAGGGCATACGCTTGAAGAGCGTGCGCCTGCGCCAGGGCAACCAGACGGGCTTCCGCGTGAATGTCGACGGCTCCTATCTCGACAATACGCTCGGCTCGGTGGTCAACGACCTGGAGGTGCGCAAGGGCGACAGCATCCGCGTGTTCGTAGAGCTGACGGCGCCCGAGAACGGCCAGCCCGAGGCTCAGCAGATAGACGACGACCTGGTGTTCCTCCTGGAGAGCGGCGAGGAGCAGCGCGTCGCCCTGAGGGGTTTCGCCTGGGATGCCATTCCCTGGCGCGATGCCGTCATCGACCGCGACAGCCTCGTGGAGAGCCAGAAACCCATCGTCGTCTACGGCGGGCTGCGCGTAGACAGCACGGCCACGCTCACCCTGCGAAACACCACACTCTATTTCCACGACAAGGCGGGGCTTGAGATCTACGGCAAGGTCAATGCCCAGAACGCCACCCTGCGGGGTGACCGCTTGGACCGCATGTTCGACTATCTGCCCTACGACCGCGTCAGCGGACAGTGGCTCGGCGTCAGGATTCATAGCTCGTCGTTCGGCAACCGCTTCGTCGACTCGGAGATACGCAGCGCTGAGTATGGCATCATCTGCGACTCGACGGAATACGTCGAGGGGCGGCAGCGCCTCTACATGGAGCGTTCCGTCATCCATAACTGCAAAGGCCCTGGCCTGCAGGCGTTTAACAGCAGCGTGGGATTGCTGCGCTGCCAGTTCTCCAACACCCTTGGCGACTGCGTGGCCATCTATGGCGGCGTTGCTGTCGTGGAGCAGTGTACCCTGGCCCAGTTCTATCCCTTCACGGCCCAGCGGGGTGCAGCGCTGCGCTTCGCCAACGGCCACAACTCTTATCCCTATCCGCTACATGCCATGCAGATGAAGGGCAGCATCGTCACCGGCTATGACGACGATGTGGTGATGGGCGAGAGCCTGGAGGGCGACTCGACGACCGCCTTCAACTACTACTTCGAGAACTCGCTGCTGCGCACGCCCGTCATCGAGAACGACAGCATCCGCTTCGTCGACATCCATTGGGAGACGCCCGACGACTCCATCCAGGGCAAGCAGCACTTCAAGCTCATCGACGAGGATAATCTCATCTACGACTTCCGCCTCGACTCCCTTTCTACGGCCAAGGGCCTGGGCTGCTACGACTAATATAGGTGTTGGGTGTCGGATGCTGGATGATGCCTCCCCGACACCCAATAACGCCCCCCCCCAAGAACATGAACATCCAGCCCATAGCTTTTTTCCATTCTCCGCTGACGTCCAAGTTTGGCATTCCCCGCCAGAGCGGTGTGGCCGACAAACTTCAGGGCCGCATCGTGCTTGAGCCGCCTTACCGCAGCCCCGATGCTGTGCGTGGCCTGGAGGCCTTTTCCCATCTGTGGCTCATCTGGGGCTTCTCGGCCAACCGTCACGAGGCGGCGGGCCTCACCGTTCGGCCTCCGCGTCTGGGCGGCAACGATAGGGTAGGGGTGTTCGCCTCCCGTTCGCCGTTTCGCCCCAACGGGCTGGGCCTCTCCTCCGTGTGTATAGAGCGTGTGGAGATGACAGCCAGCGACGGCCCCGTCATCCACGTGCTCGGTGCCGACCTCATGGACGGCACGCCCATCTACGACATTAAGCCCTACGTGGCCTACACCGACAGCCACCCCGAGGCCCGCTGCGGCTTCGTCGACACCCACGAGTGGCAGCCCCTGCAGGTCGACATCCCGACCTCTTTTTCCCGTCTTTTCTCTTCTGCTGAGTTGGAGGCCTTGCGCCAGGTGCTTGCCCAAGACCCCCGCCCGCAATATCACGACGACCCCGACCGCGTCTACGGTATGGCCTTTGCCGGCCGCGACGTGCGTTTCCGCGTCTGTGGCCGACGCCTCACCGTGGTAGAGGTTTTTGGGGGGTGAGCGGCGGCCTACCTTTTCCCAAGAGGAGGGGTGAGCGGCGGACACCCACCAGTTTATACATATATCCAAGATGTGTATAAAGAATAGTCCGCGGGAGGGACAGGGGGTGGGGCTTCTCTGTGTTTCAAAGAATTCGGCGATAAGTTGAAGAATAATGTGCAGGGCGAGGAAAAGTTTTTCCCAAACTCTTTCGGTTTGTCAGAAATTCTTCGTAACTTTGCCGCCGAATAGGCTAACATTGCAAACACTGTAATAATTATGGCAAAGGCTTTGACAAGTACTGACTTCCATTTTGAGGGTCAGCAGAGCGTGTACCACGGCAAGGTGCGCGATGTGTATAATCTGGGCGACCTGCTCGTGATGGTGGCCACCGACCGCATCTCGGCGTTCGACGTGGTGCTGCCCAAGGGTATCCCCTTCAAGGGCCAGGTGCTCAACCAGATAGCGGCGCGTCAGCTGGACGCCACGGCCGACATCTGCCCCAACTGGAAACTGTCCACGCCCGACCCCATGGTCACCGTGGGCCTGCGCTGCGAGGGATTCCCCGTGGAGATGATTATCCGCTCGATACTCACCGGCTCGGCCTGGCGCGAATACAAGAAGGGTGTGCGCACCCTCTGCGGCGTGCAGCTGCCCGAGGGCATGAAGGAGAACGAGCGATTCCCCGAGCCCATCATCACCCCGACGACGAAGGCCGCCGAGGGACACGACATGAACATCTCGCGCGAGGAAATCATTGCCCAGGGGCTGGTCTCGGAAGAGGACTACCGGGTGATGGAGGACTATACGCGGCGACTCTTTAAGCGCGGACAGGAAATAGCTGCCCGACAGGGACTTATACTCGTAGACACGAAGTACGAGTTTGGCAAGCGCGACGGCAAGGTCTACCTCATCGACGAGATTCACACGCCCGACTCCTCGCGCTACTTCTACGCCGAGGGCTACGAGGAAAAGCTCTCCAAGGGCGAGCCCCAGCGCCAGCTCTCGAAGGAGTTCGTGCGCCAGTGGCTCATAGAGCAGGGATTCATGAACGAGCCGGGACAGCAGATGCCCGTCATCACCGACGAGTATGCCGAGAGCGTCTCCGAACGGTACATAGAACTTTACGAGCACATCACCGGAGAGAAGTTCACTCCCGCCACCGCCGACGACATCGCCGAGAGAATAGAGCAGAACGTTAAAGAATATCTGACCCACCCCCAGCCCCTCCCCAGGTGAGGGGAGTTTTGGGGGTGAGGAGTGTGGGGTGAGGGGTGAGAGGTTAGCCTTGCCGCAGAACATTCCTCCCACCTCTCACCCCTCACCTCCCACCCCAAGAATTACTAATTATTTATAATGTATCAGCAGGAGACCATAAAGCCCTACGAGGCCGGCGGCGGTAAGGCGGCGCAGGTGGAGGCGATGTTCGACAACATTGCCCCTTCCTACGACAAGCTGAACCACAGGCTCTCCTGGAACATAGACCGCGGCTGGCGGCGCAAGGCTATCAGGGCGCTGATGCCCCATCAGCCGCAGACGGTGCTCGACATTGCCACCGGCACGGGCGACTTCGCCATACTGGCCGCACAGATGCTGAAGCCCCGACGGCTCGTGGGGGCAGACATCAGCGAAGGGATGATGGCCGTAGGGCGTGAGAAGGTGCAGCAGCTTGGACTACAGGACGTTATCTCCTTTGAGAAGGAGGACTGCTTGAACCTGTCTTACCCCGACGGGACGTTCGACGCGGTGACGGCGGCCTTCGGCATCCGCAACTTTGCCGACCTGGACCGGGGGCTCCGTGAGATGTGCCGCGTGCTGCGACCGGGAGGCCACCTGAGCATCGTGGAGCTGACCACACCCGTGGCGTTCCCGATGAAGCAGCTCTTCCATGTCTACAGCCACACCGTGCTGCCCGTCTACGGACGCCTCGTCTCCAAGGACCGGCAGGCCTACAGCTACCTGACAAAGACCATCGAGGCATTCCCGCAGGGCGAGCGCATGATGG
>CAMPCG010000166.1 GCA_946644025.1 uncultured Prevotellaceae bacterium
GCGAACCGCCTGGTGGAGGCCAACCTGCGCTTCGTCGTCGCCATCGCCCGCCAGTATGAGGGCAAGGGTCTGTCGATGGAAGACCTGGTGAGCGAGGGCAACGTGGGCCTGATGAAGGCCGCCTCGCGCTATGACGCCGGCCTGAGCCAGCGCTTCGTGAACTTCGCCGTGGTACACATACGCCGACAGATAGAGAAGGCGCTGAAAGCCGAGAGCGCGGCACAGCGGGTGGAGAGCCGCCCCAACGGCGAGACGCGCTCGGTAGACGCGCCGCTGGGGTCGAAGAGCAACATGAACCTGCTCTCGGTGCTGGCCGACAGCAACGCGCCGATGGCCGACGCAAGGGTCTACGACTCGGCCGTGGAGCACGCCGTGGAACGCGCCCTCACCTCGCTCAGCGAACGCGAGGCGCAAGTGGTGAACGCCTACTACGGCATAGACCAGGACAACCTGACACTGGCCGAGATAGCCGACGACATGGGCCTGAAACGGGAACGCGTCAGACAGATACGCGACCGCGCACTACGACGGATGAAGAAGGCCTACCGCCACACACTGGCAGAACTGAAGTAGAGACAACGGATTAAAAACAACGGATTAAACGGATTGAACGGATTATAAGCGCGTTTAAAAACAACGGATTGAACGGATTAACGGACGTATGGAAATAGCAAAGATAGGAGAGTTCGGGCTTATAGACCGCCTCACCAAGGACATCAGCCTCAAGAACGAGAGCACGCTGAAGGGCGTGGGCGACGACTGCGCCGTGCTCCACTACCCCGACAAAGAGGTGCTCGTCACCACCGACATGCTCATGGAGGGCGTACACTTCGACCTGACCTACATCGACCTGAAGCACCTGGGCTATAAGTCGGCCATGGTGAACATCAGCGACATCTTCGCCATGAACGGTACGCCACGACAGCTGACCGTCTCGCTGGCCCTGAGCAAGCGCTTCACCGTGGAGGACATCGAGACCTTCTACCAGGGCCTGCGCCTGGCCTGCGACAAATGGGGCGTGGACATCGTGGGCGGCGACACCACGAGCAGCTACACCGGCATGGCCATCAGCATCACCTGCATAGGCGAGGCACGACGCGAGGACATCGTCTACCGCAACGGGGCACGCAACACCGACCTCGTCTGCGTGTCGGGCGACCTGGGGGCCGCCTACATGGGCCTGCAACTGCTGGAGCGCGAGAAGAGCGTGTACTACAGTCAGATAAAGGAGTGGAACAGGAAGATGGCGGCCGCCAAGAAGAGCGGCGACGAGGCCCTCATGGCCAGACTGAAGGAGGAGTCGAAGGAGCTGAACGACTTCCAGCCCGACTTCGCCGGAAAGGAATACCTCATACAGCGGCAGATGCAGGCCGAGGCCCGAGGCGACATCATCGAGAAGCTGCGACTGGCCGGCATACGCCCCACGGCGATGATGGACATCAGCGACGGACTGTCGTCGGAACTGATGCACATCTGCACGCAGAGCCACTGCGGATGCCGCATCTTCGAGAAGAACATCCCCATAGACTACCAGACAGCCGTCATGGCCGAGGAGATGGAGATGAACGTGACGACCTGCGCCCTCAACGGCGGCGAGGACTACGAACTGCTCTTCACCGTGCCCATAGGAGACCTGGAGAAAGTGCAGGCACTGGACGACGTGCACCTCATTGGCCACATCACCGAGGAGAAGTTCGGACACATACTCGTCACGCGCGACGACCAGGAGTTTGAACTGAAAGCGCAGGGATGGAACCCGCTGGCATAGCAATAACTCATAAACTCAAGAACATGGACACAAGGAACTTTCGCAACGCGCTGATGACCAAGACGCTGACGTTGCTGGGCTTCAGTTCGCCGCTGGCCCTGATGGCCTGCTACGGCACACCCACCACGGGCTACGCCACACAGGCCTATATGGAGGTGAGCGAGCTGGGTGCCCAGAAGGGCGACTCGACGAGCCTCTCCGTCGTGGCCGACGGACGGTGGGAGGTGGTCTCCGTGCCCGACTTTCTCAGCGTGTCGGCCGACAGCGGTGAAGGAACGAGCTGGATAACGGTCAAAACCGTCGAGGACAACCTGACTGGTGATTATCGGGAAGGAGAAATCGTCATACGCGACGAGAACGGCGAGCAACACCTGCCCGTAGGACAACTGGGAAGACCGGAGAATGAAGATGAAAGCTAAAGCCTAAGACTAACTAAGAAACTAAAGAACTCAAAAACTAAAGAACTCAAAAACTAAAGAACTCAAAAACTAAAACAATGCGTTACTGCTGGTGTGTCCTATTGATTCTGATATGCTGCTGCGCCTTTGCCCAGCAGCAGCGGGGCGTTGCCTCCTACTACGCACGGTCGGCCACCGGCGCCCGCACGGCCAATGGAGAACGGGTGCACCACGACAGTCTGACGTGCGCTCACCGCACACATCCCTTCGGCACTCTGCTGAAGGTGAGCTGCCCCGCCACCGGCCGCACGGTCATCGTGAGGGTCAACGACCGCGGACCCTTCGTCCGCGGACGTATCATCGACCTGTCATGGGGGGCGGCACGACAGCTGGGCATCATCGCCATAGGACTGGCACAGGTGACGGTGGAGCCGGCCATGCCCGTAAACTATGTCGTGCTGCCGCTGGACACGCTCCACAAGAAGGTGGACCTGCCAACCATCTACGAAGAACTGGAACAGGAGGTGCTGCCTATCAGACTGAAGATTGAATGATTTAACCGTACTTCCCCACTCTTCTTAAGAAACAACGGATTTAACGGATTACACGGATCAATCCGTGTAATCCGTGTAATCCGTGTAATCCGTGTAATCCGTGTAATCCGTTGTTTTGAAAATATAAGCTGGGGGAAGAGTGTCAGGGACGGGTCTTAGCCCCCTTCGCCGTTGGCACGGTGAAGTAGCGTGTCTGCGAACTGACCATGCCCTGCCGCTGCGAGACGCCTACCATCACCTTTATCTCGCCGTCCTTAAGTTTCTTGCCGCCCACGATAGTGGCCGTGTACCTGACGCCCTGGTGCGGACCGATGCTCTCTATGAGCAGGTTGGGCGAGATCTTCACGTTCTTGTTGCCCGTGACGTCGCTCACCAGCGGACGGATGTCGTAGACGGGCTTCCCCGACGTGTTGTGTATCTCGAACCTCACCGTACACTCTTCGCCACGGGTGAGCACACCGTCGCGCTGGGTCTCGCTGATGGCGGCATTGCGTATCTCCAGGGGCGACTCGCTGCTCTGGACGCTGCCCGAAGCAGCACCGCCGGGACCGCCGATGCCGAAGTCTACACGGTCGTCGCCACGTCCGCGGGGGTCGTAATCGCTCTCGTCATAACGCGAATTGTCGCGGTTGTCGTAGCCGCTGTCACGGTCATAACGGTCATCACGGTCATAGCGGTCGGAACGGTCATAGCGGTTGTTCCGGCGCTCACGGGCCGCCTCCATCTGGCGCTCCTCGCGCGCTTTCTCCGTGGCTGCTCCGATGGCAGCACCCGTGGCGACACCGCTCACCGTGCCGATGAGCGCACCCCAGTGGTGGCCGCGACCACCACCGGTGATGCCGCCGATGGCCGAACCGATGACATAGCCGAACTGACCGCCGGCAACGGCTCCAGAACCGGCATCGTAGCAGCTGGAGAACAGCAGGGCTCCACCCAACAATAATAACAGATTCCTTTTCATAGTCGCAATGTTTGAGTTGATTGACGCTGCAAAATTATTCATTATTCCTGGCCTGACAAAGGGGGATTCCCCGAATTGTGAGAGGAAAATCCCTATTCCCGCTAATCACGGTAGAACCAGGAGAAGAGCCTGTTCAGCCACCCTATGGAGCAGCGGAACCAGCGGTAGGTGCTCGTGGGCTTGCCCCCGAAGCGGAGGATGAAGTCGCGGAAGACGTTCTTCTGGAAGGGAAGCCCCACGTCCATGAAGTAGATGTGCTCGTAGCCCTGCTCATACGACGACTTGATGGCGTGCCAGATGGTGAGCACGTCGGGACGCAGCCAGGCAAAGCTCTTGCGGCGGTAGGCGGCATACCACAGATAGGCCTGCCGCTGACTGTAGGCCACCGCCGAACAGCCCACGACGCGGCCGCGGTAGCGGGTGAGGAACAGCCGGCCGTTGGGACCGCCGCCAGAGGGGGGCTGGGCCGTGGAGTGCTGCAACCCACGGAAGAAGTCGTCGGCGGGGATATAGCGCTTGGGCTTCGTCCAGTTATGGTGCCGCAAGAGCTTCATAAACGAGCGGAAGTCGGCCTCGCCCTGCACCTCGTCGGTGACGACGCCGCGCTGATAGGCCTGACGGATGCGCCGCAGCATCTGCTCGCTGAGGCGCTCCTCGGGCGTACGCGAATGGAGCGAGTTGTGGATGCTCATCCACCTCACGGGGAAATAGCCGCAGTCGCGGAACTGACTGTAGCCCACCATCTTCTGGGAGAGATTGCTGAACTCGATGTAGAGCGTCCAGCGACCCAGCCGCTCGGTCAGCGCGCGCAGCATGAGGCCGAAGAGCACCGCCTTCTGCCCGTCATCGGCATAGACGCCCTCACCCAGCACGCGGCAGTGGCGGTAGAGATAGGGCGGGAACCAGGAGGTGCGGTAGCGCACGACAGCCAGCAGCTGGGCCACGACGCGGCCGTCGGGAGCCTCGGCGGTGACAAGATAGGGCTTCTGGCGGGGGGTGTTGCGGCATAGCATGAACAGCTGCGTACTGTGAAAGAAATCATCAGTCAGCAACCCAGGGGGAAACGTGCCGGGCGTAGTGTATATGCGGGCCTCGTAGTCGCTCATACGGCGCAAAGATAATGAAATAATGTGAAACGGAGTTAAGAGTGAAGCGTTATGCGTTAAGAGTTAAGAGTTTTTAAGTAATTTTGCATCCAATTCTAACCGTTAATCAGTAAATTATGGAAGATTTCAAGACGCTGGTGCAGCTGCGACGCTCACACCGCAAGTTTACCGACCAGGAGATTGACGCCGACGACGTGAGGCTCATTCTCCGCGCAGCACTCATGGCCCCCACGTCGAAAGGCCAGCGGGCATGGCAGTTCGTGGTGGTCGACGACAAGACGGACCTGGAGAAACTGGCCGACGCGAAGGACATGGGCGGACAGTTCATCAAAGGGGCTCCGCTGGCCGTCGTCGTGCTCGGCGACCCGCTGCAAAACGACTGCTGGGTGGAGGACGGCTCCATCGCCGCCATCTCCATGCAGTACCAGGCCGAAGACCTGGGACTGGGCTCCTGCTGGGTGCAGATGAGGGGACGCGGACTGAGCGACGGCACCACCGCCGACACGGTCATTCGCGGCATCCTCGACATTCCCGAGAACCTGTCCGTGCTCTGCATCATCGCCATCGGCCACAAAGCCGACGACCGCAAGCCGCAGAACGAAGACAAGCTGAAGTGGGAAAACGTGCACGTAGGGAAATTTCAGCAAGGCCTCGAATAAACGCGATCCGCCGCTAAATTTAATCCGCCGCCAAAACAAATCCGCCGCTAAACCGAATCCCCCGCGTGTCGTAATATCGAAATATCGTTTTATCGTTATATCGAGATGTCGTCATCTCGAAATATCGAAATATCGAAATATCGATATACCGATATAACGATATATCGCCCCCCCATTCATCTTTACCCATGAAGCTATCATTTATTGGCGCTGGCCGCCTGGCCACCCAGCTGGCACAGGCGCTACACGATAACGGCCATACCATCACCATCGTCTACAGCCGCACGATGGGTGCTGCCCAGGCGCTGGCCGCGAAGGTGGGCGCCGTGGCTACCGACGACATCGCCGTTGTCGGAGCGCATCTTAAATCATCGGGGGCCGAGGCCGCCCTCATGGCTGTGAAGGACGACGTCCTGCCCTCACTGGCCGCACGGCTGGCCGAGGCGGGAGGAACGTCCTGCCCCGTGTTCCACACCGCCGGTTCTGTGTCCATCGACGCCCTGGCAGACCTGCCACACCACGGCGTCATCTACCCCATGCAGACCTTCTCCAAGGAGCGGCGGGTGGACTTCGCCGACGTCCCCGTCTTCATCGAGGCGTCCGACGACATGACCCTTGCCCTGGCCCTCGCCCTGGCGCGGTCGGTGAGCCGCCACGTCAGCGTCATGGACAGCGAGCGACGGCGTCAGCTCCACCTGGCCGCCGTCTTTGCCTGCAACTTCGCCAACCACTGCTACACGCTGGCCGCCGACATCCTGGAGCGGGCCGGACTGGACTTCAGCGTCATGCTGCCGCTCGTCCGGGAGACCACGGAAAAGCTTTCCGCCATGCACCCCAGGGAGGCACAGACGGGCCCCGCCGTGCGCTACGACCAGACGGTCATCGGCCGACAGAGCGCGATGCTTGCCGACATGGAGCTGACCCGGAAAATCTACGAACTGATGAGCGAAAGCATCCACCGGCACAGCCATAAATAGACCATCTCGCCAATGATTGATTACGACCTCAGAAAGATAAGAGCCATCGTCTTCGACGTGGACGGTGTGCTCAGCCGACAGACCATCACGCTGTCGCCCGACGGTATGCCCCTGCGCACGGTGAACATCAAGGACGGTTATGCCATTCAGCTGGCCATGAAGCTGGG
>CAMPCG010000167.1 GCA_946644025.1 uncultured Prevotellaceae bacterium
ACATACGGGCCATATCCGTCACTTTGTCAGTCTTGAAGCCCGTCACGTCAAGACTCGTCAGACCAGAACAGCCAGAGAACATACAGAACATGTCTGTCACATTGTCAGTCTTGAAGCCCGTCACATCAAGGCTCGTCAGGCCGGAACAGCCAGAGAACATATAGTACATGCTCGTCACATTGTCCGTCTTGAAGCCCGTCACGTCAAGGCTCGTCAGGCTGGAACAGTTATAAAACATGTAGCCCATGTACGTAACATTGTCGGTATGCAGGTTCTCCATTCCTGTGATGGAAACCATGTAAGTACACTCGCAAAACCAGTAGGAAGTGCTGGAGGGACGATAGTCTGCAAACGAAGCATCGATAACTGCTTTTGTGACTGTACTGTAGGGGTTCCTGCCAGTTCCGTTAATACCAATTCCTCCTCTGCTGGCTTTGTTGCCGTCATAGTAGAAGGTTACAGTCTTTCCGTCGTTGCTCAGCACGGCGTAGGGTTCAGAAGCGGCTGATGCCATCATCGGTAGGAGTAGCGCAAGAATACATAATAACTTCTTCATAATTGTTTTTGTCTTTAGTTGTTGATAATTATTTAAATTCGTGGATTAAATTATGCGAATTATGGTAATTTGTTTCAAAAAAAGCACAGAAAAAGAAAACGTGGACTACTTACTTCGTCTACGTTTCTGAGGTATCGCCAAACACCCGACAATCATTTACGAGTAAAAGCCCACGCCATCGGCGTGAGCATCCGTGCTTTTACTCTTGATTGTCTCTTTTTTTTGGCGAATTTCAGAAACAAGATTCAAGCGGACGCTTCAATTCCTATGTATGTCCTTCATGTCTGTTTGTCTATGTCATAAGCTATGGCTTTTATGGGTTTAACAATAGTTTATTAAGGGAGGCGTTCCATTGCTGAAGCTGCCGGATGGCATTACGTATCTGCTCCAGTTGGTCCTTAGCAATCATCAGCTGTTGTATAGATATCGATTCCATCTTTTTCTATCTGTTGTCTGAAGAAGGGGCGAATGTGTTTGTGACTGGCAATGAGGTCTACATCGCAGCCAAGCAGAGCCTTCAAGTATTGGGAGGCTGCAATATAGTTATAGAATTTCGGTGGCATGGTGACAAAGAGGTCGACATCACTTCCCTCCTTGTGACTGTTCCGAGCTACAGAGCCAAAAAGTCGCATTGAAGAGATACCATACCGTGAGCGCAATTCGCCGGCATGTGAACTCAGAATGTCTATGTATTCTGCCCGTGTCCTCATATCTTCATTATACACATTATTATACGTAGGCTCAGAGCCTTTCTATCTCTTCTTCGGTGAGGCCGGTAATCTCGGCGATGTCCTCGGTGGCAAAGCCCTTGACCTTCATCTTACGGGCAGTGTCTATTGCTTTGGCTTGCTCGCCCTCGGCGCGACCTTCTTCACGACCCTCGGCGCGACCCTCGTCTTTCGCGGTCTCTATGGCATCCTTGGCGGCATGTACGCTGACCATGTAGTCACGGTATTCACGGCGCTCCTCGTCCGTCATGCTCATGTATTCCAACTTGCGGCGTGCCTCCTGCAGGCCTGGCGTGGTGGTGTCCTCACGAATGGCACCGTCCTTCAGGTAAGCCATCCACTCCTCGATGGGCGTCCTGGCCACCTCGTTGAAGCGGTCGACGATTAGCAGGAAGTACTCGGGGAACACCTCGTCGGGCGAGGTGATGCGCCGCCGCTCACTGGCCATGTATTCCCTTTCGTTCTTGTTGTTGAACTCCAGCACGGCGTTCTCGTTGGTCATGCCGCGGAAGGTGGTAACGCCGTGGAAGGCATAGTCGTCGCCGGAGCCGAAGTTGAAGTAGAGGATGTTGACGGAATAGACCTTCTTGATGACCTCGTAGTCCTGTCCGATGCCTATCTGGTCGTTGATGGCCGTGAACGCGCCGAAAAGAATACGCTTGAAGAAGTCGCGCTCCTTTGTCAGCTGCACCTCGACGATGATGATTTCGCCCTTCTCAGTTCTGGCCTTCACGTCCACGCGATTGCCCTTGTCTTCGCGGCGGTCCTGACGATTGGTGCTCACCATCGTCTTACTCTCACTCTCCAGAATCTCAATGATGGTCACCGGCTCGTTGATGAGCACCTGGATGAGCCCTTCAAGCACTTCCTTGTTCGCCTTGTCGCGCAGGATGCGCTTGATGGCCCAGTCAAACCGTATGTATTCCCTCTTGTCACTCATGTCGAAAATAATGATGCCTTATCTCTGGCTGCAAAATTACGCAAAAAACCCGAAAGCGCAAAACTTTCGGGTGGATATTTTTGTGTGGGCGTGAGCAGGGCATATAGTTTAAGCCGTTCTAACCTGGAGAAAGAACGGCTTATTCGCAGGGAAAGAACGGCTTTTTCGAATTGAAAGAACGGCTTATTCGCAGGGAAAGAACGGCTTATTCGCAGGGAAAGAACGGCTTATTCTCCGAGGGCTGTCGGCCTTTCTGTTTTTACTCAACTGTTTCTTCCTGATTTTCAGCGGGTTCGGGCTGTTCCGCCGGAGACTCCTCTTCTGGTGCTGGGGGCAGCTCGTCGTAGTCGTCGTAGAAGCTGCCCAGCTGGAGGCTGTCTATGAAGTCGAGCACGGGCGGCTCGTAGTGCATACACTCGTACATCTCGGGGGTGATGGAGGGGTCGTGGGGCGGTGCGAACTTGGCGCGGTAGTGTCGGAAGGCGGGGTCGGCAAGCACTCGCTCGAAGAACCGTCCGCAGATGGGCAATGCCGTGCGGCTGCCCTGCCCCAGTTGTCCGGTGCGGAAGTGTATGGCGCGGTATTCGCCGCCCACCCATGCGCCGCACACCAGACGGGGCGAGACGCCCATGTACCAGGCGTCGCTGTGATTGTTTGACGTGCCGGTCTTGCCGCCGAAGTCGGTGTCGCTAAACTCGCGTATGTACTGCCACAGCCGATGGCTGGTGCCGCCCGGCTCGTGGAGTCCGGCCATGAGCATCTGCTGCATGAGGAAGGCCGTGCGGTAGGTCAGGGCCTGACGCTGCTCGTCGGGGGCGCGGTATATCTCGTGGCCGTCGCGGTCGAGGATGGCGGTGACGAACTGCGGGTCGTGGGCGAGTCCGTCGTTGACCACGGTGGAGTAGGCGTTGAGCAGTTCCAGCAGGTTCACGTCGCTGGAGCCGAGCACCATGGCGGGTGTCTGCTCGAGCTTGCTGCGTATGCCCATGTCGCGTGCCGTGGCGGCGATGTTGCTGATGCCCATCTCCTGGCCCAGACGGGCGGCGATGGAGTTCACGCTGCGGGCGAAGGCGGCCTTGAGCGTCATGTTGGCCTCGGTGTAGTAACCGTTGGCGTTCGTCGGCACCCAGTACTTGGGCTGACGGCCGCTGGAGTCGAGCTTGAGGGCGAAGTAGGTGTCCTTGCGGTGCTCGCAGGGGGTGCAGCCGCGCTTCATGGCCTCGGTGTAGACGAAGAGCTTGAACGTAGAGCCGGGCTGGCGCTGGGCCGTCACCTTGTCATACTTCCACGTCTTGAAGTCGAGGTCGCCCACCCAGGCCTTCACCTGGCCCGTGTTGGGTTCCATGGCCACGAAGCCGCAGTGGAGGAAGCGCACCATGTAGCGTATGCTGTCGAGGGTGCTCATCTCGCGCTCCACGGGGCCGTCGTAGCTGAAGAGTTTGACGGTGTGGGGCTGGTTCAGGTAGTGCCAGACGGAGTCGGGGCTGTCGGGGAAGCGTGCCTGCAGCCGCTTGTAGACGGGCAGCCGCTGGGCGATGTTCTCGATGAAGTTGGGAATCTCCTGATAGTGCTCGTCCTGCCAGGGGTTCATGCCGCGCCAGTGCTCGTCGAAGCTCTTCTGCAGGCTGCGCATCTGTTCCAGGGCGGCGGACTCGGCATAGCGCTGCAGACGGGTGTCGATGGTGGTGTAGATGCGCAGTCCGTCGGTGTAGATGTCGTAGCCGTAGTCGCGGCACCACTGGCGTATGTTGTTCTTGAGGGCCTCGCGGAAGTAGTCGGCGTCGCCGTCGTAGGCGTTCTCCACGCTGTAGTCGAGCTTGATGGGCTGCTCCTTCAGCTCCCGGCACTCCTGGGGCGAGAGGTGTCCGTGGGTCATCATGTTGTCGAGCACCACGTTGCGGCGCGCCATGCTGTTGTCGGGGTGCAGGCGGGGGTTATAGTAGGTCGTGGCCTTGAGCATACCCACGAGGACGGCGCTCTGCGAGGGTGTCAGCTCGGAGGGGCGTATGCCGAAGTAGGTCTTGCAGGCCGTCTTGATGCCGTAGGCGTTGGAGCCGAAGTCGACGGTGTTGGCATACTTCGTGAGAATCTCTTCCTTGGTGAAGTGGCTCTCCAGCTTCAGCGCCAGGATCCACTCCTTGGTCTTCATGATGAGCATCTTAAGCCCGGGCACATGGCCCAGCAGACCCGTGCTGTACTCCGTGCGCATACGGAAGAGGTTCTTGGCCAGCTGCTGCGTGATGGTCGACGCGCCGCGGGCCTCGCCGCGCAGCACGTAGTCCTTCAGCGCGGCGGCAAAGGCGGGGAAGTCGATGCCGAAGTGGCGGTAGTAGCGCTCGTCCTCAGTATCGACGAGGGCGTGCCAGAACGACTCGTCGACCTCGTCGAAGGTCACGGGCGTGCGGTTCTCGCTGAAGAACTTGCCAATCATCACCGAGTCGGCACTGTAAATCTCGGAGGCCTGGGCCGGACGAGCATTGACAATGGTTGACATGCTGGGCGAACGGCCGAAGAGCCCGAAGAGATTGATGTCTACGGAACCGAGATAGAACAGGAAAAGGACAATAATCGAAGCAAAGGCCGATAAACACTTCACATACCAAGGACGGCCACGGAAAAGACTACCATACCAGCTAACGACACGCTTAACGCCACGCCACAACAGGGACAGCGCCTTCAGGAAAAATCTAACAACGTCTTTCATACTAAGAGAGTGCAAAATTACGAACTATTTCGCAAACGAAAGAAATAAAAGGCAAAAAGATTTCCCCGACGGGTTAAAAAGTGTATTATTTGCACGCGACCAGCAAAAAATAAGTACCTTTGCACCCAACTATTCACAATAAAACTATTCAATCATGGAGCAAGCTACATTCCTGAAAATCAATCCTGCAGACACGGTCGTCGTGTGCCTGCAGCCCAAGAAGAAGGGCGACGTCATAGAAGTGGACGGACAGCACATCACCCTCACGCAGGACACGCCCGCCGGGCACAAGGTGCTCATCAAGGACGTGACACAGGGCGAGAACATCATAAAGTACGGCTACCCCATAGGCCACGCACGGCAGGACATGAAGGCCGGCGAATGGGTGAACGAGAACAACCTCAAGACCAACCTCAGCGGCACGCTGGAGTACACCTACCAGCCCGTGGACGAGCCCCTCAACATTGCCCGCGAGAACCGCACCTTCAAGGGCTACGTGCGCAAGAACGGCGACGTCGGCGTGCGCAACGAGATATGGATCGTGCCCACCGTGGGATGCGTCAACGGCATCGCCGAGCGACTGGCCAAGCAACTGAGTGAAGAGTTAGGAGTTAGGAGTGAAGAATTTGCTACCGCCACACCTTCACCTAACGGGATGACGGCAGAAGATTCTTCACTCCTAACTCCTAACTCTTCACTCCTAACTCCTAACTCTTCACTCCTAACTCCTAACTCTTCACTCCTAACTCCTAACTCCTCACTCCTAACTCCTAACTCTTCCATCGACAGTGTCTACGCCTGGCACCACAACTACGGCTGCTCACAGCTCTCGGAGGACCACGAGAACACGCGCAAGGTGCTGCGCGACATCTGCCTGCACCCCAACGCCGGCGGAGTGCTTGTCCTGAGCCTGGGCTGCGAGAACAACCAGCCCGAGGACTTCATGGCCATGCTCGGCGACTACGACCGTCAGCGCATACGTCTGCTCGTCACCCAGCGCGTAGAGGGCGACGAGGTGGAAGAGGGCATGAAAATCCTGCGCGAGCTGGCCGACATCGCCTCGAAGGACAAGCGCGAGGACGTGCCCGTGTCGAAGCTGCGCGTAGGACTAAAGTGCGGCGGCAGCGACGGCTTCAGCGGCATCACCGCCAACCCCCTCGTGGGAGAGTTCTCAGACTGGCTCGTGGCACAGGGCGGAACGAGCGTCCTCACAGAGGTGCCCGAGATGTTCGGAGCAGAGACCATCCTGATGAACCGCTGCGAGACGCGAGAGCTCTTCGACCAGACGGTGTCGATGATTAACAACTTCAAGAACTACTTCCTCTCCCACGGAGAGCCCGTCGGCGAGAACCCCTCGCCGGGCAACAAGGCCGGTGGCATCTCCACCCTCGAGGACAAAGCCCTGGGCTGCACACAGAAGTGCGGACGCGCCCCGGTGAGCGGCGTCATGGAGTATGGCGACCGGCTCGAGCACAACGGCCTGAACCTGCTCTCGGCTCCCGGCAACGACCTCGTGGCCGCCACGGCGCTGGCTTCCTGCGGTTGCCATCTGGTGCTGTTCACCACCGGCCGTGGCACGCCATTCGGCACCTTCGTGCCCACGATGAAGATTGCCACCAACCCCACGCTGGCCGCCCGCAAGCCTAACTGGGTAGACTTCT
>CAMPCG010000168.1 GCA_946644025.1 uncultured Prevotellaceae bacterium
TGGTGGCAATGAAGCCCACGGTGCCCAGCACGCGGATGGGGGGGAAGTCCTTCACCGTGTCCATGCCGTTGTTCTTCAGGATGGTGAAGGCCGCCGTGTTCTGCAGCGCGATGGTGGGCATGAAGAAGCCTACGCTGATGGCATACATCGTGACGAAGGCGCTCTTGTCCGTCAGCTCCTGGCCGAAGCCCGACTGATAGCCCAGCCACCAGCAGCAGAGCATGGCCGCACCAGCCACAAGATGACAAAGACCCAGCAGACGCTGAGGCTGGATATACTTGTCGGCCACGATGCCCATGAGCGTGGGCATGAAGATGGAGACGAAACCCTGAATGGCATAGAACCAGGCGATAGACGAACCAAGGCCGGCCGTGCCAAGATAGTTGCCCATACACGTGAGGTAGGCTCCCCAGACAGCGAACTCCAAAAAGCTCATTACTGCCAAACGTACTTTCATGTTCATAGTTTCTATAGTCGTTATGTCCTTAGTTATATCATCGAGTCAATATTTACTCGTGTCGTTATTTCCTCGTGTCGATATATCGTTATATCGTTATCTCGATGTATCCCCGTGTCGTTATATCGTTATCTCGATATGTCGATATATCGATATTTCGAGATAACGATATAACGACACGGGGATATAGCGCCATTTTCGTCATGTCAGCGGTTCCCCGTCGTGAAAGGCCCGGAGTCGTCCTTGCTCATCGCGGCTAAGGATTATGTCACCGGGAATCCACTCTGTCTGGGGTAGCTCCTGAGTCAAGGGGTACCACCCTGATGCCTCCCCCGACTGAATCTCCAGCACCGAGGGGACGGTCCAGGAGGGGCTGACCATCTCCGGCGGAAACACCAGCCTGTGACAGGCTATCCTTCTTGTTTTCTTCATGTTGCTTGTGGAAACGGATGAGTTGGACATTGCTCAGGAAGAGTAGGCGCACGGTCGTGGTGCGGTCGTTGCCGTCGCCGAGGTAGAAAAATCCGCGCAGCTCCTTCAGGTCGCCGTCGTCGTAGGCAGGAAAGGTGAGCTGGCTGATGCCCGTTGCAAGGAAGTGGAGGTTGCGCGAGATGACCGTGTCGCGGCCACGGTCGTCCTCGTAGGTGCAGGCCAGGTAGACGACGCCGTTCTTCGAACCGTCCTGATAGACATAGTCGCTCAGGAACTGCAGCAGGAAGCTGTCGCCGCGCCGGTAGGTGGAGTCCACGTCGAGACGGAAGTCCCAGCGGTTGTAGGGCGGCGTGGGCATCATGGCCATGCGGGTGCGGTCGGCCCAGATGTTGGCTGTGTCGCCCGTGGCGTTCAGCGACGCATACTTACCTATCTCACCCTCGGTGGCTCCGAGAATGAGGGCTCGCTCCTCCAGCCGCTCGGCCACCCGCTTATAGACGTTCTGGAAACGGTCGGCACGCATGTAGTAATAGACCATGGAGGAGTCGAACTGCTCCTGGGTGACACCATGCTTGCGGAACACCGACTGCAGGCACTGGGCCTGGAAGAAAGGAATGGAGTCGTAGGGAACGTCGCTGTTGTGGGCCAGCGCACGGACAAGGTGATAGTCGACAAGAAGGTCCTCCATGTCGTCGGGCTGGATATACTGGCTCGGTGTGGAGGGAATACAGGAAGAAAAGAGAAGTGACAAGTGAAAAGTGACAAGTGCCACGCACATCAGATTCCACCTCACCCTCAGACTGCTCCTTTTCTTTCCTGGCTCACTCATCACTTATCACTTCTAAGCGAGATGTGGCTAATCTCCTTGTGGTAGAACAGCAAGAGCGCTGCCACGCCAACGGAGATGCTGGAGTCGGCGATATTGAATATCGGACTAAAGAAGAGGAAACGCTCCCCACCCCACCACGGGAACCACTCGGGATAGGTGGTGTCGATGAGCGGGAAGTGAAGCATGTCGACCACCTTGCCCATGAGGAAGGGCGCGTAGCCATTGCCGAAACCGACGTAATGGCTGACGGCGAAGTAGCCAGAGGCATCGAAGCACAGCCCGTAGAACATACAGTCGATGAGATTGCCGGCCGCACCGGCAAGCACCATCGACAGACAGACGATGTAGCCCCACTTCACGCCAGGCTTGCGCACCTGCCGCCAGATGTAGTACGTCAGGAAGCCGATGGCCGCCATGCGGAAGAGCGACAGCGCCAGCTTCGAGCCTATCTGCATACCGTAGGCCATGCCGTTGTTCTCGATGAAATAGATGTAAAACCAATCGGTGATGCGGATGCTCTCGCCAAGAGTCATCGAGGTCTTCACCCAGAGCTTCACCGCCTGGTCAATCAGGAGGATGACAATGACCAAGATCACTGCCATCCATCCCTTGGAAAACTTACAATTTGACAATTTACTAATTACGTTTAAATCCTCAAATCTGCTTGCGCTGCTTCTCCAGCTGTTTCGACTCCACGCTCAGTGTGGCATGTGGCACGGCACGGAGTCGCTCGGCAGGGATGAGCTTTCCAGTGATACGGTCGATACCGTAGGTCTTGTTCTCGATGCGTACGAGCGCTGCCTTCAGTCCCTGTATGAACTTCTGCTGGCGTGCTGCGAAAGCCATGAGGTCGTCTTTTGTCTGCGCCTCGCTGCCCTCCTCCAGTGCCTTGTAGGTCGGCGAAGTGTCGTCCACGTCGTTACTGTCCTTGTTCGTAAGGCTGGCCATCAGCTGGTCGTAGTCGCGCTTGGCCAGTTCCAGTTTCTCATTGATAATCTGACGGAACTCCTCGAGCTCCTCGTCAGTGTAGCGTGTTTTCTCTGCCATGGTCAATAGAATTTACAGATTAACAATTATAGTTTACGATTATAGCTTAGTTTTTTGTCACCTTAATCTTCAGGCTGAAGTCGTCAAACTCCACGTCTGCTCCGTCGTTGGGCTCAAGTGTAAGTTTGTCGGCCAGCACCTGGCGGGCAATGTAGTCTCCAAATGCCTTGACGGCTTTCTCTGCCGATTCGTTAGGCTCGATGGCTACGCTGATGCGGTCTGTTATTTCCAGTCCGCCCTTCTTGCGCAGGTTCTGTATGCGGTTGACCAGCTCGCGTGCCATTCCCTCTGAGCGCAGCTCGTCGGTGATGGTGATGTCGAGTGCCACCGTGATGTTGCCCTCGTTGCCCACGAGCCATCCGGGAATGTCCTCGCTGATGATTTCCACGTCGGCGGCCTCGATGGCGACGGGCTGTCCCTCTACGTCAATGCTCAGCGTGCCCTGCTGCTCCAGCTCGGCAATCTGTTCCTGTGTGAGCGCATCGACAGCGGCAGCCACGGCCTTCATCATCTTGCCGAACTTCTTGCCCATGGTGCGGAAGTTGCACTTCACCTTCTTCACCAGGATGCCTTGTCCCTCAACGAATTTCACCTCTTTGACGTTCACCTCCTGCAGGAATATCTGCTTCACGCTCTCTATGTCCTCGCGCTGCTTGGCATCCACCGGCGGAATCATCAGTGTCTGCAGAGGCTGCTTCACCTTGATGCTCTCCTTTCGGCGCAGGGCCAGGACGATGGTGGTGATGCGCTGTGCCACCTTCATGCGCTGCTCCAGGTCGGTGTCTATGAGCGACGTGTCGGCCTTGGGGAATCGGTCGAGATGCACGCTGTCACACTGTCCGCCCAGGTCGCGGTAGAGCTGGTCGGCATAGAAGGGAGCGAAGGGTGCCAGCAGCCGGGCGACGGTCATCAGACAGGTGTAGAGCGTCTGGTAGGCTGCCATCTTGTCGGCGTCCATCTCCTTGCCCCAGAAGCGTTTCTTGTTCAGACGCACGTACCAGTTGCTGAGGTCGCTGTCCACGAAATCGTCAATCAGTCGGCCGGCGCGTGTGGGGTTGTAGTTGTCCAGTTCCTTCGTCACGTTGATGATAAGCGTGTTCAGGCAGGAGAGGATCCAGCGGTCAAACTCCGTCTGCCCTGCCTGTTGCGGCTGAGTCTCGGCAGACGGCGTGTAACCATCGACGTTGGCATACATGGCGAAGAGGGAGTAGGTGTTATAGAGCGTTCCGAAGAAACCGCGCCTGATTTCTGCCACACCCTCCTGGTCGAACTTCAGGTTGTCCCAAGGTTCGCTGTTGGTGAGCATATAGAAGCGGACGGCATCGGAGCCATACTTCTCAATCATGTCGAAGGGGTTCACCACGTTGCCCACGTGCTTTGACATCTTGTTGCCCTTGGCGTCGAGCACGAGTCCGGTGGAGATGACGTTCTTGAAAGCCACCGAGTCGAAGATCATCGTGGCAATGGCATGAAGGGTGAAGAACCATCCGCGTGTCTGGTCCACGCCTTCATTAATAAAGTCAGCCGGATAGGCTATGCCGTTATCTATCAGTTCTTTATTCTCAAACGGATAATGTATCTGTGCGTACGGCATGGAGCCAGAGTCGAACCATACGTCGATAAGGTCGGCCTCGCGCTTCATGGGTTTGCCCGAGGGCGATACGAGCGTGATGTAGTCCACGTAGGGACGGTGCAGGTCGATACGGTCGTAGTTCTCCTGGCTCATGTCGCCGGGCACGAATCCTTGCTCCTTCAGCAGGTTCTTCTCCATCACGCCAGCCTTGACGGCCTTCTCCATTTCGTTGTAGAGTTCCTCGACGGAGCCGATGCACAGTTCCTCGCCATCCTCGCTTCGCCAGATGGGCAGCGGTGTGCCCCAGAAGCGAGAGCGCGAGAGGTTCCAGTCGTTCAGATTGGCCAGCCAGTTGCCGAAGCGTCCGCTGCCCGTCGACTCGGGATGCCAGCCGATGGTCTCGTTGAGCTGGCTCATGCGCTGCTTGCACGCAGAGCTCTTAATGAACCAAGAATCAAGGGGATAGTAGAGCACGGGCTTGTCCGTGCGCCAGCAGTGGGGATAGCTGTGTACGTGCTTCTCAATCTTGAAGCACTTGCCCTGCTGCTTAAGGTCCATGCAGATGCTGATGTCGAGCGTCTCGTCCTTGTCGGTGAGCGTCTCGTCGTAGGCGTTCTTCACGTAGCGGCCAGCGTAGCGGTTCCACAGTGGGGCGTTGACATAGTCTTTGACGAACTGCGGGTCCATGTCGTCGGTAAGGAAATATTTACCCTGGAAGTCGACGACGGGACGTTCGGCTCCTTTCTTGTCGATGACGACGATGGGCACTATGCCGGCCTTCTTGGCCACGAAGGCATCGTCGGCACCAAAGTTGGGCGCGATATGCACGATGCCGGCTCCGTCGTCGGTGGTGACATAGTCGCCGGGGATGACGCGGAAGGCATCGCCCATCGGACGAATCATGGGCAGCAACTGCTCATACTCCATGCCCACGAGGTCTGTGCCCTTATATCGGCCCACGACACGATAGGGCAGGAATTTTTCGCCCTTCTTGAATTCGGGCAGTTCGCCGCCGTCGGTTATCTCGCCAGCCGTATCGAAGTAGGCCGGCACACGTGCCTCGGCCAGAATGACGACGATGGGTTCAGCCGTATAGGGGTTGTAGGTCTCCAGGGCCACGTAGTCAATCTTCGGGCCCACGCAGAGCGCCGTGTTGGCAGCCAGCGTCCAGGGCGTAGTGGTCCAGGCCATGAAGTATGTCTTCCCGACGGGTAGACCGGCGGGTGCGAGAGTGGCCTTGAAGAGGGCGGTGCAAGTGGTGTCCTTCACGTCGCGGTAGCATCCGGGAAGGTTCAGCTCGTGGCTGGAGAGGCCCGTGCCGGCGGCAGGGCTGTAGGGCTGTATGGTGTAGCCCTTATAGAGCAGTCCCTTCTGGTAGAACTGCTTGAGCAGCCACCAGAGCGTCTCGATGTACTTGTTGTCGTAGGTGATGTAGGGATGGTCGAGGTCCACGAAGTAGCCCATGCGCTCGGTCAGGTCGCGCCACTCGGCGGTGAACATCATGACGTTCTCGCGGCACTTGCGGTTATAGTCCTCGGTGGAGATATATCGTGGCGACTCAGGATTGTCGATGTCGGCCTTGGTGATGCCGAGCGTCTTCTCCACACCCAGTTCCACGGGCAGTCCGTGAGTGTCCCATCCTGCCTTACGCTTCACCTGGAATCCCTGCATGGTCTTGTAGCGGTTGAACGTATCCTTCAGTGCGCGGCCCAGCACATGGTGTATGCCCGGATGGCCGTTGGCCGAGGGAGGACCCTCGTAGAAAACAAACTGAGGACAGCCCTCGCGCTCCTCCACGGAGCGGCGGAACACGTCCTCACTCTTCCACTTCTCAAGAATCTCGTTGTTCACCTGTGTCAGGTTCAGGCCTTTGTGCTCGGCAAATTTCTTCGACATAATATATATTAATGTATATAGAGTCCTTTTTTTGGCGTGCAAAGGTACGATATTTTTTTAATTCGACCAAATAAGTAAAGGTAAAATAACATTTCATAGCGCGCAGCCCACCCCCAAACTGTGGTATGGAGGGGCGGACGAAGTTGGCATCGCGGACTTTGCCGACACTGGTGCCGTCGTCAAAGTGATGGTTGGGAAGCAGCGTTCTTAACCTGCACCATCTCGTAGCTCTCTATGGTGCGGCGGTCCTCGCTGATGTTCAGGCCCACGGCGAAGA
>CAMPCG010000169.1 GCA_946644025.1 uncultured Prevotellaceae bacterium
ATTGAGCGAGATGACCATGCGGTCGGGAATACTGTCGCCCTGCAGCATCATTCCGCTCTGGCGCACGGCATCCTTGTCGATGGTCATATAGACGGTGTCGGTGGGAATGACGTGGAAATCGCTGCTGGTGGAGCGCACCCAGTACTTCAGGATGTTCTTCAGCTCGAAAGGCTCGTCGCCAAACTGCTGGTGAGCCAGCTGCGGATTCTCGCGGTAGAAGTCGAGCACATCTTTCTTCAGGCGCGGATCCACCTGTACGTACTCATTCGTTCCGGCACAGTACTCCAGTCGTTTCCATGTGATGGGCAGCGAGGGCGAGTCGTAGGCCGGGCGCACCATCTGGTCGATGTACCAGTCGGTGCCCAGATAGCTCAGGTTACACACGCGGGCATCGGTACGCACGCCCTCGGTGTCCTGGTTGTACCACAGGGGGAAGGTGTCGTTGTCGCCGTTGGTGAAGACGATGGGGTAGCAGGGGCGGGTGGCGCCGGTGCTGTCGGTCACCTCCGACTGGAGCGACATGAGGTAGTTCTGGCCAAAGTCGCGGCAGGTATAGCGGCCCGAGCGGTCGTGGTCGTCCCACGTCTGTGAGGCCATCTGTAGGGGAATGGCTATAGTTGCTACGGCGACTATAGAGGCTAATGCTACCGACTGCTTCTTCAGGAGGTTGCTGAGCCAGCTGATAATGGCGGCCACGCCCAGTCCGCACCAGATGGCGTAGGCGTAGAACGAGCCGGCGTAGGCATAGTCGCGCTCACGTGGCTGCTCGGGGGTCTGGTTGAGGTAAACCACGATGGCCAGGCCGGTCATGATGAAGAGGAAGAATACGACCCAGAACTGCTTGATGCCCTTGGGGTTGCGCATCATCACCTGCCATAGTATGCCGATGAGGCCGAGGATGAGGGGCAGGCAGTAGAACACGTTGTGGCCCTTGTTCTCCTTCAGCACGTCGGGCAGGAGGCTCTGGTCGCCCAGACGGGCATTGTCGATGAAGGGTATGCCGGTGAGCCAGTTGCCGTGCTCCACCTCGCCGTGGCCCTGGATGTCGTTCTGGCGTCCGGCGAAGTTCCAGAGGAAATAGCGCCAGTACATCCAGTTGCACTGGTAGGAGAAGAACCATCGCAGGTTCTCCATCTGCGTGGGAATCTTCACGGTCTTTCCCTCACGGTAGTTTGACGGCTTCTCGTTGCCCTCCACGCCGCCAAGCCAGCTTTCATAATAATTAATGTGGCGGGGGCTGTTGCTATACATGCGGGGGAAGAGCATGTTCTGGGCGTAGACGGGCTTGTCCTTCGTCGAGACGATGAAGTAGCTGTCCTTCTCGTCGGCGCTTGCCTTTTCGCGGCGCTGGTACATGGGTGCTCCCTCGTCCATCGTCACGCGGCCGTTGTCGTCCACGAGGTACTCGGAGTTATAGGCCTGACCCCAGAGCAGCGGACGGTAGCCGTACTGGTCGCGGCTGAGGTAGTTACCCAGTGTGAAGATGTCCTCGGGCGAGTTCTGGTCCATGGGCGGGTTGGCCGCCGAGCGTATGACGATGACGGCATAGCTGGAGTAGCCAATCATCAGCATGAGCATACAGAGCAGCGTCGTGTTCTTCAGTCGGGCGGGAATCAGTGGTCCGGTCTTCGCGCGATAGAAGAGCAGTGCGGCAATGAGGGCCAGCACCAGGATGCCGATGAAGAAGGCACTCCAGCCGAATCCATAGAACGGCACGCCGAGCATGGCAAAGGCCAGCAGGAAGGCGATGTTCTGGCGCATCCAGCTCTGACGGGTAGGCTGGGCGTGCTGCGTCTCGTAGATAGCCCAGATAACGAGGCCCACGAGCAGTGCGAGGTAGATGTATTCGCCTGTGTTAAAGGGCATTCCAAGTGTGTTGACAAAGAACAGCTCAAACCATCCGCCCACGGTGATGATGCCCGGCACGACGCCGTAGAGCACGGCTGCCAGCAGCACAAACGAAATGACGAGGGCAGCGAGGCTTCCCTTCACGTTGGCATTGGGGAAGCGCTTGTAGTACCACACCAGCACAATGGCCGGCAGGCACAGCAGGTTGAGCAGGTGAACACCGATAGAGAGGCCCGTCATGTACATGATGAGCACCAGCCAACGGTCGCTGTGAGGCTCGTCGGCGTGCTCCTCCCACTTCAGGATGAGCCAGAACACGACGGCGGTGAAGGCCGAGGAGTAGGCATAGACTTCGCCCTCGACAGCCGAGAACCAGAAGGTGTCGCTGAAGGTGTAGATGAGTGCTCCCACCAGGCCCGATGCCTCGATGGCAACGAGCTTCCACAGGGGGATGTCGAGCGTTGCCGTCTCCTGCTCGTTGAGCAGCAGGCGCCGCGTCAGGTGGGTGATGCTCCAGAAGAGGAACAGGATACACGTGGCAGAGAGCAGGGCACTCATCATGTTCACCATGTAGGCCACGGTGCTCGGAGAGCTTGCAAACTGCGAGAAGAGGTTGGCTGTGAGCATGAAGAAGGGTGCGCCAGGCGGGTGACCTACTTCAAGGCGATAGCCGGTGGTGATAAACTCGGGACAGTCCCAGAAAGAAGCCGTAGGCTCAATGGTGGAGCAATAGACAAAGGCGGCCACAAAAAATGTGAGCCACCCGATGATGTTGTCCACCAGACGGAATTGTTTCATTATTATATAGTTAGAATTTCTTTCCGAAAACGATGTTTAGAAATGTTTTTGCCAGTATCTTAGTGTCGAACCACCAGGAGCGGTGCTCCAGGTAGTAGAGGTCGAGCTCCAGCCGTCGCAGCATCTTCTCCAGCGTGTCGGTATATCCGTTGTAGAGTGTGGCGTATGAGGTGACGCCGGGCCTTATCTGGTAGAGGTAGACGTATCGCGGGTCGCGCTCCATAATCTGGTCGATGTAGTACTTTCGCTCCGGCCTTGGCCCTATGAAGGCCATGTCGCCCTTTGCTACGTTCCACAGCTGAGGCAGCTCGTCCAGGTGGTGGTCTCGCAGGAAGGTGCCTATTTTTGTCATGCGGTCGTCCTTCTCGTGCTGGTAGAGTGCCGGCCCTCCGGCCTCGGCATCCACCTTCATGGAGCGGAACTTGTAGATGTTGAATGGCCGTCCGAAGCGCCCTATGCGCTCTTGCTTGAAGATGGCTGGTCCGCCGTCTTCGCGCCTCACGAGGATGTAGCAGACGAGGAAGAGCGGAGAGAACACCACCAGGCAGGCCATGGCTACGATGAAATCATTTATCCGCTTGACATTCCTCTCAAACTCGCTCATGCCGTCAAGCACATATCCGTTTTCGAGTTTTGTCATAGTATTCTTTTTCTTGAATAACGGATATTTAAGGAATTTTATTATAACGGCACAAACAATTTGTTGCTATTCGATGATTCCTGCTTCCTTCCATTTGACTATCAGCTGCTCCACGTCGGCTCGGGCCGTAGCCTCGTCGACGTCGTACTCGTCGAGCTGTATGTCGACCAGCTTGTCGATGTCGAACTCCTCCTCGCCCTGGATGTTGCTCCAGAGGTAGGCCGCGCTGTCGTTCATGCTGATGATGCGGCTGAAGTCGATGTTCTCTATGCCGTCGGCCACGATGATGTTCTCGCCGCAGACGTTGCGAAGTCTGAATCCTTTCTTTGCTTTCATAATTTATCTTTTTTTGCTTTAAATCTCTGTGGTATGTGTGGGTGAAACGCGAAGAGCAGATAGCGTCTGACGGGCAGCAGCCTCATCCACCACCATGAGTAAACGCGCCATTTCCAGCCTTTTACGCTGTCTGCCTCATTCCTTCCTTTGCGGTAGAAGGCGGTGGCCAGCGCCCTGATGTCGTCTATGCGGCAATGCTCCGTGCCTATGTTGCCGTCGCCGCGCAGTGTGACGCGGTCGCCCTCAATCTTCACGATGCGGTGCAGCACGAAGTGGCCCTTGCTAATCTCGGCCAGCACGGCGTCGCCCACGCGGGGCGTCTCCTTGACGGCCACGAGCAGTGCCTTGTCGCGCCCGTCTTCCAGGAAGGGGCGCATACTGCGGCCTCGAAGGGGCAGTGTCACGGTGTGGCCCTCTTGAAGCATCTGCACTATCTGGGGCAGCAGCACCTCGTTGGCCATCATGCGGGTTTCACAGTCCATGCGGAGTTAGGAGTTAGGAGTTAGGAGTTAGGAGTTAGGAGTTAGGAGTTTTTTGTCACCTCGTCATGGCAGATGCGGGCGGCTTCCTCGTCGGGCAGGCAGTGGAGGGTGTAGATGGGCGTGGTGGCGATGATGCGCGTCAGTGTGTCGCAGAGGTTATTATATATAGTTGTGTCCCACTTCATGCTCGAGCAGGCTGGCAGCAGCGTGGCGAAGGCCTCGACGGTCTTCAGCCGCTCGATGCTGTTCTGCGGGGCACGGGCTATCTGCACCACGGCGCCCAGGGGGGCCATGATGTTGCGGTAGCAGGGTGTCTTCCCGCTCCATGGCGAGCCGTAGAGACGGGGCTGTCCGTCGGCAAGGATGCGCACGATGGGGTTGTCGTCGTTCATCAGCTGAGCGTCGTCTATGTGCTTCATCCACAGCGACGAGTGCGTGCTCTTCCCCGTTCCGCTCTGTGCGATGAAGGGGTAGGCGCGTCCCTGGTGGAGTATGCACGAGGCATGGATGAGCAGGGTGTCGTGGAATGAGCCGGCAAAGGCGTAGACGAGCATCAGGGCGTCGTTGAGCCCGAAGGAGCGCATCACCCAGCTGCCATTGAGTGCACAGCGGCACTGCGTGAAGTCGCGGTTGCAGATGAGCAGGCAGCAGTCGCCGCCGCCAATGTCGCGTATGATGAACTGGTAGCCGCCGTCGGCCAGCTGATGTACGAGCGTGTCGCCATTGCCGGTGTCGAACTTCCTCACCAGCTTCTTGTCCTTAGCGGGCTTCAGGCTGTCGTCTACATAGAGGGTGAAGAGCACTTCCGAGGGCTCTTCGTCCAGGCGAAACGGTGCGAACGAAGGCAGCAGCGACACCCCGTTGGGGAAGCTGCTGCTTGCAGAATGGTTGTCTTCTGTGTCCTGGCTGTGGGCGAAGGTGATGGCCACGTTGTGTCCCCCGAAGCGAAAGAAGTGCTTACTCTCCACTGCCGGGCCTCCTTTCTCTGTCGCTATCCTTTACCTTCTCCTCCTTCTTCTTGTCTTTCTTCTTCGGGGCCTTGGTGGCCTGTATCAGCTCTTCCTCTTCCTTCAGCTGCTGCTCCACCACGGCGCTCATGTCTACGGCGCGGAAGCGGAAGTCCTGCTGCTCGATGTGGCGCACGTCGTAGCTACGCCCTTGCTTGGGCGGTGTGGTGTAGAGCTTGAGCATACGGGCATACTTCTTTTCGAGCTTCTTGCGGTTTTTGTCAAAGACCACCAAGCATGTGCGCTGAGTCATGAGCAGCTGCTTGGCCAGGTAGTCGCGCAGCTGGTAGGAGTATTGCTCGCGCCCCATGAGGAACTGCTTCTTGTCTATCCATGCGCTGTCCACCTCCTCTATGGGCGTGAAGTGGACGATGGTGTCGGTAAACGCCGCTGCCATTCCGAAGATGTATATCTTCTCCGTCTGGCTGCTGCTTCTCTTTGCCTCTGCCCCGCCAACGGCAAGGAGCAGCGACAGCATACAGATAATTCTTATCATTAACAAATATATATTTTCTATAAGCAATCATCAGCCCCCACCGACCTCCCGGCCCCCTCCAACCTCCCCCCGAGGGGGAGGCTTTTGCCGCGTATGCCACCCCCTCGGAGGGAGGTTGGTGGGGGCCGATGGTCAGTTGGTGGCCAGTTGGCCTCCCCTTTATCCCAGATAAGCCTTGAGGCTTTTGTTGCGGCTGTTGTCTCTCAGCCGTTTGATGGCTTTCTCCCTTATCTGCCTGACCCTCTCTCGTGTCAGTCCGAACTTTGCACCTATCTCTTCGAGCGTCAGCTCGGGCGTTCCCAGCCCGTAGTATGCCTCTATGATGCATCGCTCCCGGTGGTTAAGCATCTTCAGTGCCGACCTTATCTCTTCCTGCAGCGACTCGTGCACCAGCTCCCTGTCAGCCGCCGGCGAGTTGTCGTTCACCATCACGTCGAGCAGCGAGTTGTCCTCCCCGTCGGCGAAGGGTGCGTCTACCGACACATGCCTTCCGCTGGAGTTCAGCGCCACGTCCACCTTGTCGGCGGGCAGGTCCAGCCGTTCCGATATTTCCTCTACCGACGGCCGCCGCTCGTTCTCCTGCTCAAACTTGCTGAGCACACGTGCAATCTTGTTTACCGACCCCACCTGGTTCAGCGGCAGCCTCACGATGCGGCTCTGCTCGGCAATGGCCTGTAGTATGCTCTGGCGAATCCACCACACGGCGTAGCTGATGAACTTGAAGCCGCGTGTCTCGTCGAACTTCTCGGCCGCCTTTATCAGCCCCACGTTGCCCTCGTTGATGAGGTCGGCCAGCGACAGCCCCTGGTTCTGATATTGTTTGGCCACCGACACCACGAAGCGCAGGTTTGCCCGCG
>CAMPCG010000170.1 GCA_946644025.1 uncultured Prevotellaceae bacterium
GTCTGCCAGGCCACGGGCATGAGCCAGCAGCTGGTCAGCACCCGTGCCGGCATAGCCCTTCACAACCTGCTGCACCACTACAACTACTTCCGCGTATCAACCATCGACACGTTCTTCCAGAGCGTACTGCGCAACCTGGCACGCGAACTGGACCTGACAGCCAACCTGCGCATAGAGCTGAACGACACACAGATAGAGGAGCAGGCCGTCGATGGGCTCATTCAGGACCTTCAGACCACCGACCTCGTGCTTCAATGGATTCTGCGCTACATCATGGACAACATTGACGACGACCGCTCGTGGAACGTCATCGGCAGCATCAAGCACTTCGGGGCCACCATCTTCAAGGACTACTATAAGGAGCACAGCCGACAGCTCAAAGAGAAGATGGAGGAAAAGGACTTCTTCGAACACTACACCCAGCAGCTCTCAGAACAGAGACAGCAGGCCCTGGAGCGCATGCGCGAGATTGGCTTCAGCTTCTTCGCCACGCTGGAGAGTGAAGACCTGACCCCGGCCGACCTGAAGAACGGAGGAACCATAGCCTCCTTCTTCCAGAAACTGCAAGAGGGAGAGTTCGACGAGAAAGCCGTCAACAAGACCGTCCAGAGCTGTAGCGAGGATGCCCTCAAGTGGTGTCGAAAGGGCGACGAAGCCCGCCTGCGCCCCATCGTCGAGGACAGCCTGATGCCTATATTGACCTATGCCCTCCAGGAGCGCCAGCGCGAGTGGTTCCGCTACCAGTCGGCCTCGCTTACCCTTCGCCACCTCAGCCAGCTGCGGCTGCTCGGCGCGATAGAGCAGAAGGTTCGCCAGCTGAACAGGGAGGCCAACCGCTTCCTCTTGAGCGATACGGGCCATCTGCTGCACGAACTCATAGCGGGCAGCGACTCGCCCTTCATCTTTGAGAAGATAGGTGCTCAGATAGAGCACATCATGATAGACGAGTTTCAGGACACCAGCACCCTGCAGTGGCAGAACTTCAAGGTGCTGCTGGAGGAGTGCATGAGCCACGCCGGTAGCCAGAACCTCATAGTGGGCGACGTCAAGCAGAGCATCTACCGCTGGCGTTCGGGCGACTGGAGGCTGCTGAACAACATTGCCGACCACTTCACTGAGGCTCAGCGGCGACTCTGCATCAAGCCGCTCTCCAAGAACTACCGCTCTGACCGCAACATCATTCGCTTCAACAACGCCTTCTTCCAGAAAGCTGCCCTACTGGAGTACCAGCTGACGGCCGAAAAGACAGGAGAGCAGATGGCCCGACAACTCAGCAGGGCCTACGACGACGTCAGCCAGGAGATACCCGAAGAGCGGCCTCAGGCGGGCTGCGTCAGCATCGCGCTCTTCCCTTCAGCCGACTACAAGGAAAGCGTGCTACAGGAGACCGGCCGCATCGTGGCAGAACTCATGGGCCAGCAGGCCGAACAGCGCCATATAGCCATACTCATTCGCAGCAAGGACGTCATACCCGATCTGACAGCCTACTTCGCCGCCAACATGCCCGAGGTGAACATCGTCTCCGACGAAGCCTTCAGGCTGGACGCCTCCATTGCCGTCAACATGCTCATCGACGCCCTGCAACTGCTCATTCACCCTGACGACGTACTGACCTTGGGCAAACTGGCCAAGCAGTATCAGCGCCACATCGTGGGCCGCACTGACGGCGACGCCAGCCTGCTGCGCACGGACATCAGCCTCTCCGACTACCTGCCGGAAGCCTTCTTCAGCCAAGCCCCCCAGCTGCTCAGCACCCCCCTCTACGACCTCGTGCAGCAGCTCTACAGGCTGTTCGGCCTCACCCGTCTCACTGATGAGAATGCCTACGTCTATGCCTTCTTCGACCACCTGAACAACTACATCAGCGACAACCCCGCCGACATTGACTCGCTGCTCACTTTCTGGAAGGAGTCGCTCTGCCAGAAAACCATTCAGGCCGACGAGTTGGACGGCATCCGCCTGCTCACCATCCACAAGAGCAAGGGGCTGGAGTTCAAGCACGTCATTCTGCCCTTCTGCGACTGGAAGACAGAGCGCACCCAGAACAACATCATCTGGTGTCAGGCCGCCCACCAACCTTACAACCTGCTGCCCCTCGTGCCCGTTGACTATAGTGGAAAAATGGCTGGCAGCACCTTCGAGTCGGCCTATCAAGAGGAGTACCTGCAAAACCGGGTCGATAACCTGAACCTGCTCTACGTTGCCTTCACCCGAGCCCGAAGCAGCCTCTATGTCGTAGGACGGCGCGGGCTCTCCACCAGCCGCTCGAAACTCATTGAGGACGTGCTGCCCACCCTCAGGGAGCAACTCCCAGAAGCCACTCTCGAAGGTCTTGACGACAAGAAGGCCCCCCTCGTCTTCCACTTCGGCCAGCCAGCGTCAGTGCTCAGTGGTCTCCCCGCTGAGAAGACCACCGCCAACGTCTTCCTACAGCCCCCCACCCCATGCGAAGTGAACATTGAGACCTATGCCCCCAAGACCAGCTTCCGCCAGAGCAACAAGAGCCGAGACTTCCTGGAGGGCAACCAGGAGCCAACCGACCAGCAGGCCAACTACATCAAGGCTGGCAGCGTGCTGCACAACGTCTTTGCCAACATACGAACCACAGCCGACATCAGCGCAGCACTGCGACAGCTGCAGATGGACGGCATACTCTACGACGCCCACCTGACGCCGGAGCGACTCTCCGACATGCTGCGCAAGCGACTCTCTGACCCCCGCGTGGCCGACTGGTTCTCAGGCCGCTGGCAGCTATTCAACGAGTGCGCCATCCTGGCCTTTGACAATGGGCAGGTAGTGGAGCGCCGACCAGACCGCGTCATGACCGACGGCCACGAACTGAAGGTCGTTGACTTTAAGTTCGGCCGCCCCAAGCCCGAGTACCACGACCAGGTTCGCCAGTACATGAGCCTGCTGCACGACATGGGCTACAGCCACGTCAGCGGCTACCTGTGGTACGTTTATAGCAACAAGATAGAAGAAGTAAGCTTATGAAGTCCTTTTTAGAACATGTAGCACAACACGTGCTCCAGCAGTATGGCAGCGACCTCTCCTCGATAGCCGTAGTATTCCCCAACAAGCGGGCGTCGCTCTTCTTCAACGAGCACTTAGTCCGGCTGGCCGGTCGCCCCATCTGGAGTCCAGCCTACACCACCATCAGCGAGCTCTTCCGCCAACATTCCAGCCTGCAAGTGGCCGACCCCATCAAGCTCATCTGCGACCTGCACCGCTGCTTCGTCAGCGTAACAGGCATCAGCGAGACGCTCGACCACTTTTACGGCTGGGGACAGCTGCTGCTCAGCGACTTTGACGACATAGACAAGAACATGGCCGATGCCGACAAGGTGTTTGCCAACCTGCGCGACCTGCACGAGCTGGACGACATTTCCTACCTCACCACCGAGCAGAAGGAAATCATACGCAAGTTCTTCGGCAACTTCTCAGAGACGCAGAACTCCGAGCTCAAGCAGCGTTTCCTCAGCCTGTGGAGCCACTTCAGCGACATTTACCACCAGTTCAACGACTGCCTCAGCCAGCAGGGACTGGCCTACGAGGGTGCGCTCTACCGCAGCGTGGCCACCACGCCCGACCTCACCTTCAGCCACCGGCAGTACCTCTTCGTGGGCTTCAACCTCGTGCAGCAGGTGGAGCAGCTGCTCTTCAGCCGGTTGCAGCAGCAGGGCAAGGCGCGCTTCTACTGGGACTTTGACCGCTACTACCTGTCCGACAACGAGGCGGGCTACTTCGTTTCGCGCTATCTTGACAAGTTTCCCAACGAGCTCAACTCGCGCAACGACGACATCTACAACAACTTCCGCAAGCCGAAGGACATCACCTTCGTAGCCGCAACCACCGAGAACATACAGGCTCACTTCATGGCCCAATGGCTGCAGCAGCAGGGGCGCATAGAGGCCGGCAAGCGTACGGCCGTGGTACTCTGCGACGAAAGCTTGCTGCCCATGGTCGTTCACTGCATTCCCGACAGCGTCAGCCATGCCAATATCACCACGGGCTATCCGCTCAACCAGGCTCCAGTCAGCTCGTTGCTCCACCAGCTTTATGCCTTGCAGACAGTGGGTTTCAGCCGCCAGTCGGCCACTTTCCGTCTGCAATACATTAACAAGGTGCTGCGACATCCTTACTGCCACCACCTGTCGCCCCTCAACCAGGAGCTTTGCCAGCAGCTGAACACCAACCATACCTACTATGCCACAACAGGACAGCTGGCACTTGACGAGGGACTGGCACTGCTCTTCCATACCTTCAGCAACCTTCAGCCACCCCAGCTGTGCCGCTGGATGACCGAAGTGGTGCAGACCATCGCGCTGAACAGCCGCCAGGACCCCCAGAGCCAGGACGACCCCCTCTTTGCCGAGACGCTCTTCCAGACCTACACCCTCTTGAACCGGCTGTCAGGCCTCATGGAGAGTGGTGACCTCGACATCGACCTGACCACCTTCCACCGGCTGCTCTCACAGCTCGTCAAGTCAACCTCCATCCCCTTCCACGGCGAACCGGCCGTGGGACTACAAATAATGGGTGTGCTCGAGACGCGCAACCTGGACTTTGACCACGTACTGCTGCTGTCGTCGAACGAGGGCAACATGCCCCAGGGCGTGAACGACACTTCGTTCATTCCCTGGGGCATACGCAAAGCCTTCGGACTCACCACCATCGACCATAAGGTAGCCATCTACTCCTACTACTTCCACCGCCTGCTGCAAAGGGCCAAGGACGTGACACTCGTCTATAACAATGCCACAGAAGACGGCAAGACGGGCGAAATGAGCCGCTTCATGCTACAGCTGCTCATGGAGAGCGGCCACCCCATCAGGCAACTCACACTGCGTACGGGCCACCACGTGGCCGAACGTCAGCGCTCAACCATAGAGAAGACGCCCGAAGTCATGCAGCTGCTCTACCAGCGCTTCAGTCTGAACTGCGCCCCCATCGAGAAGCAGCACCTGCCGCTGCTCACGCCGTCAGCCATTAACCGCTACATGAGTTGTCCCCTGAAGTTCTTTTACTACTACGTCAGCGGAATGAAGGAACTGGAAGAGAATGAGGAAGATACCATCGACGGACGCATCTTCGGCAACATCTTCCACCTGGCTGCCCAGACGCTTTACACGCAGCTGGGCAACGTCATCAGCCGCCAACCCCTTGAAGCGCTGCTGAAGAACAAGATTGAGATAGAGCAGGCCGTTGACCAAGCCTTTAAGAAGGAACTCTTCAACCTGAAGCCCGAGGCACCCATGCCCGAACTGAGCGGCATTCAGATCATCAACCGCGAAGTCATCATCAAGTATCTGCGCCAGCTGCTCACCATCGACAGCCAGATAGCCCCCTTCAGCATCATGGGGCTGGAGCTGCCAGTCAGCTGCCCGTGGACGGTGGAGCCCGCGGGGGGATGGCCAGCGTTCCAGACGAACCTGGGCGGAACCATTGACCGTCTGGACTGCATCGTGACAGCCGGAGGCGAAGAGAAGATACGCGTGGTTGACTACAAGACCGGCAGGCCGTCGTTAGGCGACATGGCCGACCTACAGGCCATTCTGGACAGTTCGCAGATTGAGAACCACAGCGACTACTACCTGCAGACGTTCCTTTACGCCATGATTGTCAGCAGTTCAAGCAGCCTGAACGCCCGGGCGCGCAAAGTCACTCCTGCACTGTTCTTCGTACAGCAGTCGAGCCAGCAGGACTACGACCCCACGCTGAAGCTGAACAAGGTGAACATAGAAGACGTGCGCCCGTTAAGCCATGACTTCATGTCAGGCATCCGTCAGGTGGTCAACGAAATCTTCTCGCCTCAGGTGCCCTTCAGTCCTACCCAGGTGACCAGCCGTTGCGAGCGTTGCCCCCTGGCTGACTTGTGCAGTGCTTAGCGGTTCTTATGGCTGATGAACCAGCGGTGTATAAAGAAGTTATAGAGCCCGAGGGCTGCCGCCGTCAGCACCAAGGCCACTACGCAGAGTGAGCGTTGGTCGTTATAGAGAAAGGCGTAGCCCACGAAAAGTCCTATGGAGAGGCCCGTCTCCCAGCTTAGCATGAACATGCTTTGCGACGTGCCACGCTGGCAGTGACGGCTCAGCTTGATGAAGAACAGCAGGAAGCGCGACCCAATGATGCCCACGCCCAAGCCCATGAACAGCGGACTGATGTACGACAAGGCCTCGCCCTTCTGCACCATGATGATGAGTACCGAGGCCGCCAGCAGGATGAGCCCGCTCACCACCTCGCTTTTCAGCTCGGCCTCAGGAAACACAAACCGTTGAGCCAGAATAGCCAGAAAGAAGCCACCCATCATGATGGCGTAGTACCAGTCGGTCAGTGCCGTGGTCATCAGCATGCCTACCGTGGCCGTCACCAGCAGCATGTTCAGAAAGAGCCAGCTGCCTTGCGGCAGGAAGAAACGGTCAAGACTGAGCTTCTT
>CAMPCG010000171.1 GCA_946644025.1 uncultured Prevotellaceae bacterium
TGGTGGCCGCGGGAGCTTCCCTGACGGGAGGGAGCGGGGGCCGCGGGAGCTTATTTGGTGGCAAAGGTAGTAATAATTTCTGACACGGCCAAGGACGATAACGTTAATTAAATTTTTATGGATGTTTTGACAATTCGGAGAGTAGAAATTTGGCGGTGTGGGGAAAAAGTAGTACTTTTGCCCACGACTTAACACCGAAAGAATATGAAGAAGACATTGACAAGCGTCCTCATCGCCGCGAGCCTCCTGGCGATGACGGGATGCAGAGAGAGCAAAGTGAACAAGGAGGCTGTGCTGACACCCGAAGAGGATGCCAGCGAGTTTGTGATGCTGGCCGAGGCCGTTCCCGATGCTATCCTGGAAATCAGGTACTACGGTACGTACAACTTTGTGGGTACGCGCATCGACGGCTATGAGGAGCCCACCGCGCTGCTTACCCGGCGTGCCGCCGACAGCCTGCGTGCCGTGAGCGACGACGTGAAGCAGCTGGGCTACCGGCTGAAAATCTATGCCGCCTACCGTCCGCAGAAAGGCGTGGACCACTTCGTGCGCTGGGCCGCCGACATCAGCGACACTTGCATGAAGACCTATTTCTACCCCTATCTTGACAAGAGCGTGCTCTTTGAGCAGGAGTACATCTACGAGAAGAGCGGCCACACCCGCGGGTCGACCGTCGACCTGACGCTCTTCGACATGGCCACGGAGAAGGAGCTCGACATGGGCGGCACCTTCGACTGGTTCGGTGCCGAGAGCCATCCCGACTTCTGCGGAAATCCCGCGACGGGTGAATACAAGGCTGCCACATCGGCCGACGGGCTGACCATCAGCGCCGAGCAATTTGCCCACCGCATGATCCTGCGCCAAGCCATGCTGCGCCACGGATTCAAGGCCCTTGACAGCGAGTGGTGGCACTTCACCCTGAGCGACGAACCATTCCCCGACACCTACTTCACTTTCCCAGTAAAGAAACTGGACCGATAACCTGAGAGCCGTCCAGACCAATAATTTGAGCCGTCCAAACCATGAGTTTGGACGGCTCAAATTATTTGGCAGGATGCCTTTTACTTGGCGGTGGCGGCCTCTCAGGCCGCACAATAAACGAAAAGAATTATAGCGTTCACCATCAATGGGCGGAAGCGCCTATTTCTTCAGCCAGCGGTCGAGCCAGTTGAAGTAGGTACGCTGCCAGAGAATACCGTTCTGAGGCTTGAGCACCCAGTGGTTCTCGTCGGGGAATACGAGGAACTGCGCCTCGATGCCCTTCATGCGTGCAGCGTTAAAGGCCGACATGCCCTGGGTGTAGTTGATGCGGTAGTCCTTCTCGCCGTGTATGCAGAGGATGGGCGTGTCCCACTTCTCCACCATCTTGTGGGGCGAGTCGTGGTAGGTTTTCTTGGCATTGGGCATCTGCGGGCGATGCCAGTAAGCCTCGTCGTACTCCCAGTTGGAGAACCAGTTTTCT
Source organism: uncultured Prevotellaceae bacterium (assembly GCA_946644025.1). The sequence goes on from CAMPCG010000171.1 coordinate 1,463, forward strand.
TCGGTCTCGGTGTACATGGCGGCGAGATTGAAAGCACCGTCGTGGGCAATGAAGCACTTGAAGCGCTTCTCGTGAATGCCGGCGAGGTAATAGACTGAGAATCCGCCGAAAGAGGCTCCGACGGCACCGAGACGGTCCTTGTCGACCCAGGGGAGGTTGTTGGCGGCATAGTCGATGGCGGTGAGGTAGTCGCTCATGCACTGGCCGGTCCAGTCGCCCGAGATTTGCTCCTTCCACTCCTGTCCGAAACCGGGAAGACCGTGACGGTTGGGAGCCACGATGACATAGCCCTGCGAAGCCATAATCATAAAATTCCAGCGATAGGACCAGAACTGCGAGACGGGACTCTGCGGACCGCCCTCACAGAAGAGCAGCGTGGGGTACTTCTTCGTCTCGTCGAAGTTCGGGGGGAGGATGAACCATACGAGCATCTTCTTGCCGTCGGAGGTGTCTACCCAGCGCTGCTGGACAGAGGGCTTGTCAAGCTGGGAGAGGATGTGGTCGTTCTCGTGGGTGAGGGGGACGAGGGCACCCGCTGCTGACGCAGCGGGAATGGTGGCCGTAGCGGCCTTCATGTCGGAGGCGGCGAGAAGGGCGGCTTTCTGTGCGGCCTTCATGTCAGGGGTGAAGAGGTAGAGGTCGGCAGGCATTGTGTAGGAATGACGCTCCAAGAGGAGCTGGCGACCGTTGTTCATCATCTGGAGCGAGCCGAAATCATACCAAAAGTCGGTGAGCTGGATGACCTCAAGGGGTTTGGGACTTGAGCTTTTAGACTTCTGCTTCGTCTCCTTCACAGCGTAGAGGTTCTCGGTGGCGTTCCATACGCTGATGAAGTAGAGCAGGGCGTCCTTGGTGTCGCTCCAGCAGAAGGCGTCGACGTCCGACTTCCAGTCCACATAGCGCTTCTCGCCCGTAGCGAGGTCGCAGATGCAGAGGCGGTTAAGGTCGGCCTCGTAGCCGTCGCGCTCCATGGAGAGCCAGGCGATGTGCTTGCCGTCGGGCGAGAACGAGGGGTTCTGGTCATAGCCCACATTATTCTTCAGGTTGTCGGGGCTGTTGACAGACTGCACCTTCAGGGTGACGGTGGGGTCAACCTTTGGAGCCACGTAGTCGGCGGGCTTGCAGAGGTTGCGGGTGGTCTTCGTCGCCACGTCGTAGAGGAAGATGTCAGAGTCAGTAGAGATACTGTACTCCAGGCCCGTCTTCTTGCGGCAGGTGTAGGCAATCTGCTTAGAGTCACGGCTCCAGTCGAGCTGCTCAATGCCACCGAAGGGCTCCATGGGGCACTCGTAGGGCTCGCCCTCGAGGATGTCGGTCATGGCTGCGGCAGTGATACTGCCGCTTACGGGACAGTCAGCCACGAAGGGATGCTGTATGCTCTCTACGTAGTGGTCCCAGTGGCGGTACATGAGGTCGGTGACCAGCCGTCCCGTTGCCTTGGGCAGGTCGTCGGGATTCTTCATGATGACCTCGTGGAAAGGCAGCGACTTGATGATGATGACCTTGCTGGCGTCGGGCGAGAACTTAAAGCCCTCTACCCCACCCTCGGTCTTGGAGAGCTGTCGGCGGTCGGTGCCGTCGGCGTTCATGGCCCATATCTCGCCACCGCTGATGAAGGCTATACGGCCGTCGGGCAGCCAGGCGGGGTCGGTCTCGTTCTTGCTGCCGGTGGTGAGCAGCTTCTGACCCGTACCGTCGGCGTTTATCACATAGAGCACGTGGTGGCTCTTGTTGTGCTTCACACTATAGTAGCCCACCTGATAGACAATCTTCTGCCCGTCGGGCGAGGCACTATGGGCGCTGATGCGGCCCATGGCCCAGAGGGCTTCGGGCGTCATAAGCCGGCCCTCGACCTTGATGTTCTGTTTTCCGATGTTCACGTTTTCTTCTGCTTTAGCGGTGTTGCCCATGCCCAGCAGGAGGCATGAGGCAATGAGGATAAGAGTCTTTTTCATTTTACCATTGGACGATTTACTATTGGACGTTTTTGTTTAAATTTGCTGCAAAATTACACATTTTATTTTATTTGCTTGCGTAATTGTCAAAGAATTGCTAATTTTGCAGCATAATTCACATATTTTGCCATTTTTGAATGAAGGAATTTGTCATTTCCGAGGCCAAGACCGAGACGGCGATACTTGTCGGGCTCATCACGCCGAACCAGGACGAGGCCAAGACGAAAGAATATCTGGACGAGCTGGAGTTTCTGGCCACCACGGCTGGAGCGCGCACGGTGAAACGTTTCACCCAGCGCGTGGGCGGTCCGAGCAGCGTGACCTACATAGGCAGTGGAAAGCTGCGCGAAATCAAGGAATATATAAAGATGTGTGAGGACGCCGACGAAGAGATAGGTATGGTCATCTTCGACGACGAGCTGACCGCCAAGCAGCTACGCAACATTGAGCAGGAGCTGAAGGTGAAGATACTGGACCGCACGAGCCTCATACTGGACATCTTCGCCATGAGGGCCCAGACTGCCGAGGCCAAGGCTCAGGTGGAGCTGGCCCAGCACCGCTACATGCTGCCCCGCCTTCAGCGGCTGTGGACCCACCTGGAGCGACAGGGCGGCGGCTCTGGCGGCGGCGGCGGCAAGGGCACCGTGGGACTGCGCGGCCCCGGAGAGACCCAGCTGGAGATGGACCGGCGCATCATCCTGCACCGCATCACCCTGCTGAAACAGCGGCTGGCCGAGATAGACAAGCAGAAGACCACCCAGCGAAAGAACCGCGGAAGGCTCATCCGTGTGGCCCTCGTGGGATATACCAACGTGGGAAAGTCGACGATGATGAACCTGCTCTCAAAGAGCGACGTCTTCGCCGAGAACAAGCTCTTCGCCACGCTCGACACCACCGTCAGGAAGGTGACGATAGACAACCTGCCCTTCCTGCTGGCCGACACCGTGGGATTCATTCGCAAGCTGCCCTCAGACCTCGTGGAGTCGTTCAAGAGCACCCTCGACGAAGTGCGCGAGGCCGACCTGCTGGTACACGTGGTAGACATATCGCACCCTGACTTTGAGGAACAGATCAACGTGGTCGAGCAGACGCTGGCCGAGCTGGGATGTCAGGAGACGCCGTCGATGATGGTGTTCAACAAGGTAGACGCCTACCGCTGGACGCCACAGGACGAAGACGACCTGACGGAACCCACAAGGGAGAACATCTCGCTCGACGACCTGGAACGCACGTGGATGGCAAGAATCAGCGAGCGACAGAAGGTGAAGAGCGGAGAGTTTACACCCACACCCATCTTCATCTCAGCCAAGCAGCGACAGAACATCGACGAGCTGAGACACGTGCTCTACCAGAAAGTGCGCGAGCTGCACGTGCAGAAATATCCCTACAACGACTTCCTCTATGAGATTGATGATTGAAGGGGGGAGTGAAAGGGGAGTGAAGGGGGAGTGAAAGGGAAGTGAAAGGGACAATAGTTTTGCGCTTTCATCACGGTAGAAGCCATCGTCACTTTCACTCCCCTTTCACTCCCCTTTCACTCCCCCTTCACTCCCCCTTCACTTCCCCTCCACTCCCCCTTTCACTCCCCTTTCACTCCCCTTTCACTCCCCTTTTACTTCCCTTTCACTCCCCTTCATTCCACGTAAGCAAAGCCTACAACAATACAATTAAAACTATAACTATGAAAAGAAAAGACCTGAACAAGAAGATGGCCACGGTGGTGACAGCCTTGCTGGCATCGTTCACCCTCGAGGCCACGGCGGCCAACACGAAGACCACCGTAGAAAAAGTGTCGGCAACAGTGGAACTGACCGACGACGTAGACTACATCGTCAGCGGCGCGACGCCCTTCGACAACGCCGGTGTGGTGGACATCAAGAACACCGACCACGCCGTGCTCATCCTCAGCAACGTGAAGCCCTCGGCAGCCCTGCGTCTGCTGGCCGCCCACGTGAAAGTGAACGGCGAAAAGGCGGTGAACAACTCCAACTGCCAGGTGAAGCTCTACAACCGCGGCTGCATCATCATGCCCTACGGCAGCAACTTCAAGCCACTCACCGCCTACACCGAGCAGAACTTCCAGGGCGAGTCGTGCAACAACTACGGGCTGGAGAACAGCGGCGGCTACATGAACACGCTGAACAACGCGAAACTGAACAACCGCATACGCTCGTTCAAGCTGAAACGCGGTTACATGGTGACCTTCGCCAACCGTGCCGGCGGACGCGGCTACAGCCGATGCTTCATCGCAGCCGACGAAGACCTGGAAGTGGCCACACTGCCCGGCGTGCTGGACAACAGCATCTCGTCGTACCGCATCTTCAAGTGGTATGACGCTGGAAAGAAACAGCTGGCCAACGACCTGACGTCCTCGACACTGGCAGCCCTCAACGTGCAGAGCAGCTACACCTGGAGCCAGGGACACGACATGGCCCCCGACTATGAGTGCGTGCCCAACCACATCTACGAGGACTACCCCTCGTCGTCGGCCATCGGACAGGCCACGTGGTCGCCCCACACGAAGACCAACAACGAGCCGCGCAACTCGGCTGACGACCACCCGCAGGACCTCAACACCATCCTGAACAACTGGGAGAACATGATGCGTACGGGTATGCGCCTCTGCTCCCCCGCCTCGTGGGACGGCAGCGACTACGGGAACGCCACGGGATTCCTGGCCGAGTTCCTGGACAGCATCGACGCCCGCGGATGGCGATGCGACATCATCGACCTGCACTGCTACTGGCCCGAGAGCAGCTTCAACACCTGGAGCTTCTATGACCAGTGGGCCAACCGCTACGGCCGACCCATCTGGATCAGCGAGTGGGTCTGGGGAGCATCATGGAACAGCAACGGAGCCTTCGCCAGCGGTGTCACCGAGACACAGAACCGCGACGCCATCCGACGCATCACCGCCAACCTCAACAACTGGGACTGCATCGAGCGCTACTACTACTGGAACAGCGAGCGCGACCCCAGCCGCATCTACAAG
>CAMPCG010000172.1 GCA_946644025.1 uncultured Prevotellaceae bacterium
ATGCGCGTCTTGCCCATCTTCTTGGCCAGCAGTATCTGGCCTATGGTGTTGTTAATCTTGTGGGCACCCGTGTGGTTCAGGTCCTCACGCTTCAGATAGAGCTGGCAGCCGTAGCGCTCGCTCATGCGGCGGGCATAGTAGAGAGGCGACGGACGGCCCACGTAGTCCTTCAGCAGAGCGTGATACTCCTGCTTGAACTCCTCGCTCTCGATAATCGGCAGGTAGGCCTCCTGCAAATCCTTCACACACTTGTAGAGAATCTCCGGCACGTAGGCCCCGCCGAACTCTCCGTAGAAACCTTTCTCGTTTACTTGATAATTACTCATCGTTATGGATATGTTTTTATGTTGGTTGGACAAATGGTAAGTCGTAAATAAAAGAGGCTTGTCGCAAGATCGACAAGCCTCTTTATAATTCTTCGGTACAAACCTACTGATGCACACGGCAAGCGTCTCACGATTGGAATCTTGAGTTGCGCCACCACCAATAGTTTGCCGTTGTAGTCATGTCTTCATTTAGTTTTATAACGTTTCGTCGGCAAAAGTACAGCAAATCTTCCTTCCTGCCAAATATTTTGCCAAATATTTTACGCTTTTGCCGTAATATTTCTTTATTTGGTTCTCTCTGACAATAATATATGCTCATTATGGGAACGATTAGATGAATCCCGCGTCACGCATCTCTTCGTATGTCCCTTCCTTGGCCACTTGACCGTTGGCGAGGGCTATGATGCGGTCGCACTGGCGGATGGTCTCCTGGCGGTGGGCAATGGTGATGCGTGTGCAGTTCATCTCGGCAAGGTGTTGCATGACCTGCTGCTGAGTGACATTGTCGAGCGCCGAGGTTGCTTCGTCGAGAAGCAGGATGTCGGGACGCTGCACCAAGGCACGGGCCAGGAGGATGCGCTGCCGCTGTCCGCCGGAGATGCCCAGTCCGTCTTCCGATATGGGGGTGAGCATCCCTAAGGGCATGCGGTGGATATCCTCGTCGAGCGACACCAGCCGGGCGGCCTCCCAGGCATCGGCCTCGGTGGCAGCAGGAGCGTTGAAGAGGATATTGTCGAGGAGCGTGCCCTCCACTAAGCGACCGTTCTGCAGGACGGCGGCCACGCAGTTACGGCGCAGGCTCGACTTGTTGATATCGCGCAGGTTGAAGTGGTCGTAGAAGATGGAGCCCTCGGATGGTTCCTCAAAGCCGAGTAGCAGACGTAGGAGCGTAGACTTTCCGCATCCTGAGGGTCCGATGATGGCGACATATTCGCCCGGACGGATATGCAGGCTGAGACCGTTGAATATCCAGGGCGTAGGACCTTCCTCTGTGGGGAGGGGAGGATAGCGGAAGGAGATGCCGCTGATCTCGATGTCGCCGCTGATGCTTGTCAGGACATGTTGCTCGCTGGACTCTTCCGTGGGGGTCTCTAAGATGGGACTGCATTGGCGAACTTCGGGCATGAGGCGGCCTATCTGCTTCATGATGGTGCCCAGCTGCTGAATGGTGGAAACGGCAATGGCAAGGACGGAGCAGTAGGCGATATAGTCAGAGAGTCCGAGACGGTATTGCCAGGCGGCCCACATCGTGACGAGTAGCGGCAGAAGCTTGACAACGTAGGCTATGGAGCTGGTATAGAAATACATAGCGGGCTGTGAGGCGCTGTTCTCCTCAGCATCGACAAGGGTCTCGGACCACTGGCGGAAAGCACGCTCCTCGGCACCATTGACACGAATCTTTTGTATACCGCCCAGCATCTCGTAGAGCAGACCGTACATCCTGGAACGGTTGGGAGTGACGCGCTCCTGCACCTTCTTCGTGTAGTAATAGTTGAGCATGATGAAGAATGTCATCACAGCCAATACGCCGATGCCAATGAACAGCAGCGGCCCGCCGTAGATGAAGAACTGGATGAACAGGATGCCGGTGAAGAGCGTTGAGAGTATCGTAGTCAGGATGTTCTCAGTCAGCAGACCGCTGAAACGGGAGAGCGAGAGTACACGGTTGGACAGATCAGCTGCCGACCAAGTCTTGAAGAAGGTGGCCGGCAGATGGAGCAGACGGGTCATCAGGGTCGTCTGGAGGGTGTACTCCAGCTTGTCCTTCACCCGGAACACAACGAGGCTGCGCGTCACCTGGAGCATGACGAGGCCCAGCGCGGCACTGAACAGCAACACCGCCACGGGCAGCAGCTGGGAGGCATCGCCCGAGGGGATGACCTCGCTGAACACCAGCTTCGTCACGTAGGGGGTGAACATGGTGAGCAGCACGACGCTGACGCAGGCAAGGCAGATGTAAAAGAGGTCGGCATTGCTGAGGCTGTGCCAGGCAAAGCGGCCCAGGTCACGAAGGGTGAGGGAGGAGGGGAGGCCCTCGGCTGACGCCTCGGGAATGGGGGCAGAGGGGGGCGAGAAGGGCTGAGTGAGGCAGAAAGCTTCAGGCTTCAGCATGTCTGACTGGCTGCTTACCTTGATGCGTTTTCTGGTATGCGGATGGATGAAGGAGTAGCTGGCAAAGCCCGGTGTGAGTATGACGGGCGTGTCGTCTTCCTGCAGGAAAGCCAGCAGGCGTCCCGTGGTGTGCTTCCACCACGGGCCCTCGAGCGTCACCTGGCGGAAGAAGACCCCCTGTCGGGCCAGCAGCTGTTCCAGCCCGTCGGTCTTCAGCCCGCTGGTTGAGTCGGCCTCATGCAGCCGTCGCAGCACGTCGCGGCTGACCATCGACATGAACAATTCTCCCGCCTGACCAACGGCCCGGCGGTTGCCTTCTATGCGGCGCTTCAACTGTTCATACAACGTTTCCATAACTGTTCAGCCTATAATACAGTCCTTGCCTGTCCTCCATGAGCTGCTGGTGTGTGCCGCTCTGGACGATGCGTCCGTAGTCCATGACGTATATGCGGTCGCACTGGCCTACGGTCTCCAGTCGGTGGGCAATCATCAGGAGGGTGACGCCAAGGTCGTAGAGCGACTTCATCACCTTTGCCTCGGTCTTTGCGTCGAGTGCCGAGGTGGCCTCGTCGAGCAGCAGCAGGGTGGGTTCCTTGGCCAGGGCGGAGGCAATCTCCAGACGTTGGCGCTGGCCGCCCGAGAAGTTCTGTCCGCCCGAGTTGACGACTCCCTGATAGGCTTCGGGCCTGCGGGTTATCTCGTTGTGTATCTGTGCATTGATGGCAGCCGTCTTGATGGCGAAATCCTCTATCGACTCGTCCCACATCCTGATGTTGTCGGCAATGTTTCCCTCAAACAGCGTCACGTCCTGGCTGACCAGTCCCAGGCTGCCCGTGAGCTTCATGCGGTCAATCTTTCCCACGGGCACGCCGTCGATGAGCACCTCGCCCTCCCAGGGGTCGTAGAGTCCGGCCACGAGCATCAGGATGGTGCTCTTCCCGCAGCCCGACTTGCCTACGAAGGCGACGTGCTCGCCGGGCTTGATGCGCAGGGAGAGGTGGCTGATGAGCGGCGGCAGCGAAGGGTCGTAGCCGAAGGTGACGTCGCGCAGCTCGACCTCGCCAAGGAGCTTCGCCCCCCTTTCGCCCCCCGAGGGGGGCACGATACCATCTCCCCGCAAAACTATAGTAGCCCCCTCGGGGGCCGAAGGGGGGGCTTCAGGGGCTGTGGGGGCTTCAAGCACCTCCTCCTGGCGCTCGAGCACGGAGTGGGCCTTGAACACCTCCTGCATCACGTTTGAAATCTTCGTCACGGGGAAGAGCATGGCCGACATGAACGACTGCGAGGCCAGCAGCATACCGGGGGTGAGCTCGCCGTCGAGGATGAACAGCGCGCCCAGGCAGAGCACCAGGGCATTGCTCAGCTGTTGCACCAGCGTGGGCAGCGCCGCCACGAGAATCATCTGGCGCGTGGCAGTGACGCGGGCGTTGAGGGCGCGGGCGTAGATGGCGTCCCACCGCTGGAAGAAGCCCTGCTCGGCACCCGCCGACTTGATGGTCTCCATGTTTCTCATCCCCGCCATCGTAGCGCTCTGCAGGTGGCGCTCGGTGGCCTCCATGTCCTTAGCCTTCTGCTTCTGGTAGTTGGCACTCAGGCGCACCGACATGATGATAGTAGCCAGGGCCACAATCTCGATGAGCCCCAGCCGCCAGCTGTAGAAGAAGAGCAGGTAGGAGAAGATGATGATGTTGAAGAGCAGCACCACGCCGGGCACCTGGTCGAAGAGCTTCACGCCCGTGCGGGTGATGCCCATGTAGCGGGCCATGAGGTCGCCCGTGGAGTATTTGCTGAAGGCCGACATGGGCAGGCGCAGCACGTGCCACACGTAGCGTGACTGGCTGATGAGGCTGAAGCGCATGGTCAGCGTGCGGCGGTGGCTGTTGAGCACCAGCCATGCCGTCAGCTCGAGCACGAAGAGCGTGCAGAAGATTATCATCAGCGGCGTGAACCACTCAGGGTTCTTGCCCGTGATGATGCTGTCGGTAAAGACCTGCTGGAAGAACGGCGGAAACAGCTCCATGCCGATGGTGATGGCATACAGCAGGATAATAATCCACAACAGGCTCCGCCCCGCCTTCATGAAGCGGTAGAGCAATCCCCATGTCGTCTTCCTCGTTTCCAATCTAAATCGTCAATAGTAGATAATTGTAAAATAGCGTGTCCCGTCTCTTCCGCTGCGATTATATCGCAGCCCTTACAGGTTGAAGAGGTATTGGTACATGGAGCGGCTGCGCGTCTCGGTCAGCACATTGCAGAAGGTGCCTATCGTCATGTCCACGTTGTCGGCATTGCCCGACGACCAGTCGTATAGCTCGGGGTTGTCGGGGGTATGGCGCAGCTCGATGACCACTTGCCACACGGGCTCGTTCGTGTCGAAGAGCAGTTCGGCCATGGCCGTGCTCTTCAGCTGGCTGATGATTTCGGCCGGCGGGGTGGGGTAGCGGTCAATGTCGGCAATCACGCCGCGCACGTAGCCTATGCGGTCGCGGTCGTCGCCTATGGGCCACACCTGTGCCTCCATGCCTTTCTTCAGCACGTGGTGCGTCTCCATGTTCACGTAGGCCAGCAGCATGGTGTGGACGGTGTGGTCGTGATGCTCGCAGACCATGCTCACCAGCGGCTCCATGGGCTCAAAGGCCTCGCGGTCTTGCTTCGTGTGCAGCACCGTTCCGCTTATGGTGCTCCTGACAATGCTGTCGTGCCCCAATGTCTCCACGTAGGCCACCTCCTGGCCGGCCACCACCGAGTCGCCCGTGTGTACCTGCATCCTGATGACCGAGCCGCGCGATTGCAGCGTCACGTCGTCGGTGCCGTGATGGGGAAAGATAAGCCCCGTGTACTGCACACGGTCGGCAACGGTGCCGAAGATGCCCCACACGACGAAGGCTCCTAAAAGGAGCAGGATGGCGAGGCCGATGAGGAAGGGCGACACCGACGTGACACGCACATATTCCTGCACGCGGTCGGGCGACTCCAGTTGTCGCTGACGGCTGTTCTCTGTAAAAGGACTCTCTTTCTTCACGCTATTCCAGTTTTTTCGGGGGCAAAGGTACAAAAAAGAATGGAAATACCTAATAACTTTGCCTTTTTTTTCAAAAGCGAAGAAGTAGAAGGCATCAGGCCCCCCCAGGCCCCCCCTTCGGCCCCCGAGGGGGCTACTATAGATTATCCCCGCAAAACTATAGTGCCCCCCTCGGGGGGCGAAAGGGGGGCCTCTCCCCGGTTGAAAACTTGCCTTTGCCCGTACTTCTTTTAGGGAAAGGGTAGGGGAAATCTTCAAACACTGACAGCGTTTGTATAAACGCTGTCATGGTTTGTACAAACACTGTCAGCGTTTGTACAAACACTGTCAGCGTTTGAAGAATTTCCGGCGGCGTTTACCGCATTAGGTAAATAGACCATTCCTAATGCAGAATACCGACAAGCAGGAACCAGTCGCGCAGCACACCCCGAAGCCTGTTCTGAGAGTCGGCCACGATGAGCAGCTGTCCGGGCAGTGGCTCGCAGATGCCCTCGCAGTTGGCAAAGCACCGCGAGGTAAGCGTCAGCCGGGTCTTAATCTCCTTCACGAGCCGCTTGTTGAGGTGTCGGGTGTTGGGTGTCGGGTGTTGGGTGTCGGGTGATGGGGTTGGTGTGTCGGGCAGCTGCACCTCGTAGATGCGCGTCACGGCACGTGCCCCGATTTTTAGCTTCGGCACGCGTATTTGCCGCTCCATGACGAGCAGACGGCCATCGCCGAGGGCGCACATCCCCGAAACGCCCCAAAGAGATTTGCGCTTTGCGGATTTTCGGTTCTCAATCCTGTCGGGACTATAATAATAATGTTCGCGTGGCTGAAGGTCGTCGCCGAAGGTCTGTATGCGCAGCAGCGTGTCGGCCGTCGATTGCCCATCCCCTTGAACGGGCTGCTCGGTGGTGGTGATGAAGAGGTGGCGGCGCTCGTCGTAGGTCAGGGCCTCGA
>CAMPCG010000173.1 GCA_946644025.1 uncultured Prevotellaceae bacterium
TCGGGCTAGAGGATGTGCACGAATTTCAGGTTCACGATTCGCTTCAGCTCCAGCGTCAGTCCAGTCTTGCGCTCCATCAGTTCGCCGAGCATCTGCACTAGGCACACGCCGGGCGTGATGGGTCGGCCGGGGAAGTGAAGCTGGTAGACGGGGTGGGCAGCGTTCAGCCGCAGCACGGTCCGCTGTCCGTCGTCGCTCACTGGGACAAACATTTCGTCTAACAGTCTCATGGTCGTCTGATGTTCTGCAGGGTGATATAGCTGAAACAGTTTCCGCCGCTATGATTGACAATGAGCAGCCGGCTGACGGGCAAGGGCTCGCTTTTGCCGTCGCAGCGCATGAAAGCCGGGGCCTCGCCACGGCTGACGATGTGGGCAGCGGCATAGACCCCAAGGGCAGAAGCGCAGTAGCCTTCGCCAAAGAGGTGCTTGTAGTGGAGTAGGGGAATGGTCGGGGATTGCAAATTCCCTATAAGGGACGGGACGGCATGTTCATAGACGCGGTCGTTTTCTTTACAGCCGTTTGTGCCGACAAGGATGGCGTCGGGAGTCCCGCTATCTGTCGGGAACTTTGCTTCTTCGCCATCCTCGGTCGTCTCTGTTCTGTAGGTCAGCCGAACGTCCTTCAACTCGCAGAGTGCCCCGTCGGCCTCGGAAGAAAGCATCATGGCCACGGAGGCCTCGGTGGCGGGCACTTGTTCCGGCTGTCCCAGGTAAGCGGCCCGCTGCAGGATGGTGAAGTAGGAAGGGGTCATCTCGTCGTTGCCTGTGACGAGAGCGGTACCGATGTCGCCCAGTCGCAGCTGCAGGAAAGCATCGAGCAAGGCACTGTCGAAGGAGACGGCCTTGTGGCTGTAAGTGCTGTTGTAGCCATGGCAATGCATGTTGATGGCGATGAGCGAACTGATGGTGTTGTGTGTCGACTGCATGAAGTTGGTGGGCTTGAGCATGTCGTCGCCCTCACGGCACATCTGGTTGAGCAGCAGCTCCGTGTTCTCTATGCAGCCCAAACCAGTGCCGGTGATGATGGCATCGGGAACGCCATCTCCGACAGCAGATATTGACGTCACCAGTGCCCGCTTCAGCAATCGTCCAAGGCGGCGGGTCTCCATAGGGGAGAGCCATTCGCGGAAGGCCGGGTCTTGGCTGCGCATATAGGGCCCTTGAAGCGCAAGGGGGGCGGTCATCCATGCCTCAGACAGAGGCTGCTGGGCGGAAATCTGTTTGGCCGACTTGATATAAACCATTTATCTTCTTTAGCGATATTGCGAGGTTGCGATGTCTCGATATTGCGAGATAACGATATTTCGACATGACGATATAACGATATTACGATATAACGATATTACGATATAACGATATTGCGACACTTCGACATGACGATATTACGACACTTCTGAGAGGATGATGCTGGTGTCGTTGCCACCAAAGCCGAAGGAGTTGCAAAGGACGTGGTGCAGCTGGAGGCCGGTCTCTACGTGAGCTACGGGCGTGATACCGTCGGTCATGGGCTCGGTAAAGCCGTAGTTGGCGGGGAGGAAAGCCTGTCGTAGTGCCAGCAGACAGATGACGGCCTCGACAGCGCCCGAGGCACTGGTGGTATGTCCGGTCATGCCCTTAGTTGACGAGACGGGTGGCAGTTTGTCAGCAAAGAGCCGCCTAAGTGCTTGACTCTCTGAGGCGTCGTTGTTGGGCGTGCCTGTCCCATGTGCGTTTACGTAGTCTATGTCCGCAGGCTGCAGCCCTGCCATGCGTAAGGCTTTCTGCATGGCGAGGAACGCCCCTTCGCCGTCGTCGCTCGATGCCGTCTGGTGGAAGGCGTCACAGGCATTGCCAAATCCCTTGAGGCAAGCCAAGGGCTGTATGCCGCGCCGCCGGGCATGGTCAGCGCTCTCCAACACCAGAAAGGCAGCACCCTCGCCAAGGTTCAGTCCGGCGCGGTTGGCGTCAAATGGGCGGCACTGCTCGTGGTCGATAATCATCAGCGAGTTGAAGCCGTTGAGGTGGAAACGGCTGATGCACTCTGCTCCGCCAGCGACGACCACGTCGGCCATACCGCTGCGAAGGAGGTTAGCCCCCATGACAATGGCGTTGGCGGCCGACGAACAAGCTGTGGAGGGTGTCGTCACCATGCTGAAGATGCCGAAGCGACGGGCCATCAGCTCGGTGGTAGAACCGCAGTCGTGGGTCAGGATATAGTCGTTGTGACGGTCGTTCTCGAGGAAGTCCAGGTAGAACTGCTCGCTCTTGTCCATGCCGCCAAAGGTGGTGCCCGACTCCAATGCCACCCTCGTCGCTTGACCGTTCCTGGGCCACAGAGCCGCCTCGGTGAGTGCTTCCTCCAGGGCCATCATCCCCATGAGGCTGGTGCGCGTGGTGGGTTCGGTGTTGATGCCGAGCCGCTCTTTCATCTCCTCGTCGGTGAGCTTCACCTCTCCAGCAAGGAAATGGCGGTCTTCGCAGTTCAGGTAGCGCAACGGGGCGATGCCCGTGCGCTCCTGCAGCAGCGACGCGGCGGTTTCGGCCTTACCGATGCCGATGGCCGAGACTATTCCGGCTCCGGTGATGACGATGTTCATTTTGTGCGGTGCTGAGCGATGTAATCTGCCATCGTGGCCACGCTCTTGAATATCTCCTTGCCCTCCTTGGGGTCTTTCAGCTTGATGCCATATTGCTTCTCCATCAAGACGATGAGTTCCAGGGCGTCGATGGAGTCAAGGCCCAGTCCACTGCCGAAGAGCGGTGCCTCGGCATCGATGTCTTCGGGCTTCATCTCCTCAAGGTTGAGCACCTCGATGATTTGCTTCTTCAGCTCTAAAATCAGTTCTTCCATTATCTAACTTATCACTTATCTTATCACTTTTCACTTATCACTTATCACTTATCACCATTCCCCACATCTTCTTCCAGTCCTCATAGAATTGCGGGGAAATCCATACGAGCTGGTAGTTCTTGTCCATGAACACCTGCACGCTGCGCCCAGTGGCCATCATTTCGTCGGTGACGGCGTCGTGTATTTCGTAGTCGAAGACAATCTTTGCCGACAACGTTGGGCGGTAGATAATGTCCACCCTGTATCGCTTCTCGTAGAGCAGCGGCCGGCGGAAGTGGAACTCCATGTCTACGAGCGGTGCGTAGTACCCCTCGTCGCTCATCCTCATATACTCCAGGTGGTATTTTCGGCCAAACTCTTCGCGGGCGTCCTCGAAATAGAGCATGTAGGAGCCATGCCACACCACCTTCATCGAGTCCACCTCGCTGAAGCGGACGTCAAACTCCTTACTGGCCTTCAGTTCTATGTCTGTCTTAATAAAGTTCATCTTCAATTCTCTGCTATTGCTATTTTCATTTCTGCCGTGCAGACTGTTTCCTGTCCCACGCTGACGGTGGCGTCGACGAGTGTGAGCTGCATCACCTCTTCGCGCACCTTGATGGTCGTGGTGAGCGTCTCTCCTACCTGTGCGGGCCGCATCACGTCGAGGTTTTTTATAGCTCCGATGAAGCCGATGCACACGTCGCGGTGATAGATATATTTATTAATGTAGCCCAGGCGTGCGGCACACGTCTGCGCTATGTTCTCCACGTAAGCGCAGGGGTCCAGTTGTCCGTTGTCCACGAACATGCTGTCCCGGCTCACCACGAACGACGTAGACGTCATCTCGTCGGCCACACTCAGCAGACGGTCTATCAGCACGAAGGGCCGTTGCTGGGGCAGCAGTGTCGTTACACCTATATCTTCAAGCTTCATACCAACCTCCTCAAACCCACCCCCAGCCCCTCCCAAGGGGGTGGGTCTTTCCCCTTGGGAGGGGCTGGGGTGGGGTCTCAGTGGGTTAATCTTCCCAGAATTCATGGTAGTTGAACCATTGTTCGGGATATTTCTTCAATATCTGTTCCAGTTCGTTGGCGAAGGCCTGTGCCATTGCCGCCGTCTGTTCATTACGTTTCAGGTTCGCGTCGGTCTCCACTGGCCTCACGTAGACCTTGTACCGGTAGGTTCCCTCTTTCATTACGAAGAGGGCTATGGTCTTAGCCTTTCGTCCCGTGGCCAGTGCGAAGGGCCCCAGCGGCAGCTTTGCCCTTGCCCCCAGCAGATGGCAGTCGACGGTGCGAGTCGAGCCGAATATTCTGTCGGCGGGTATGCTCACTATCTGCCCGTCGGCCAGGGCACTGTTCACCTCGTAGATGTGGCTCATGTCGTCGCTCGTGACAATCATCCTGATGCCGTGCATGGCAAAGAGCTTCCGCCGGTTTTCCATCACCGACTGCGCCTCTCCGCCGTAGACCAGTGCGTTGTAGGGTTTCCTCGTCACTTGGAAGGTGTAACCCGCCATCTCGTAGTTTCCCACGTGGCAGCTTAGGATGACGAATCCCTCCTCGCCGCCGCTCAACGCCTCAAACAGTTCGTTGTTCACTCGGTCGAGCCGGAAGTGCAGTCCGGCATACATGGCGAAGCGGTCTATGACCACCTGTCCGAAGCGGTAGTGGTTGAGGTAGGTCATGCCGAGCGCCTTCCACCAGCCGAAGCCTTGCCTACGGCGCATATAGTGGTAGATGGCCAAGGCCGCCATATAGCGCAGCACCATGTAGAACGGCACCACAAAGAGCCCCATCACGGCGTAGACCGATCTTACGCCGATGACCCGTAGCACCCTGATTAACATGCGGTGCATTCCCTGAGTGCCGTCGGTACCGTGAACTGTTTTCAATTTTTCAACTTTTCCTCTATGTAGTCGCAGAACTGGCTGAGTGTCTTCACTCCGGTCATTTCTTCGGGCTTAATCTTAAAGCCGAAATTGCGCTCCACGATTACCACGATGTCAACGAAGTCGAGGCTGTCTATGCCCAGGTCATCCTTCAGCAAGGCCTCGCCGCTGATTTTCTCTTCGTCAATCTCCAGGTCGTCGATGAGAAACTCTCTCACTTTCTCTTCAATCTCTGTTCTTGTCATTATCACTTTTCACTTATCACTTATCATTTATCACTCCTCACTCCTCACGACTATGATGCTGTGCTGTCCTGTTCCCAGCCCGTCGTGTATCTTCTCGATGGTGAGTCCGGCTCGCCTGATGCACTCCTCCATGTCCTCGGTGTTGTACATCTTCGAGTTGCCGTTGGCGATGGCGGTGAAGTAGAGGCTCGTCATGGTCAGCACGAAGGCCGCCGTGTCGAAACGCTGGCGGTCCCACAGCGTCTCCATAATATATATACGCGTGCGCGAGGACATCGCCTCGCGTACACGGCTCAGTATGCTCACTATCTCGTCCATCGAGAAGCAGTCCAGGAACTGGCTCATCCAGATGGCGTCGGGCGCTTCTCCCTGTGGCAGCCTTGCTTCGGCGTCGAGCAGGTTGATGCCATATCCGCTGATGCGCTCGGCACCCTCCCGGCCCTCTATGTTCCTGTGCATCATTGCTATCTGCTGCGGCAGGTCGAGCACGGTCACTTGCACCTCGGGGTCGTAGGCCACGCACTGCAGGGCCCACTTGCCCGTGTTGCCGCCCACGTCGTAGAGTGTGCGCACGTGGTGCTCGTCGAAGACAATCTTCAGCGCCTCGGGAAACGATGCGTCGCTGTAGTAGTGGTCGAAGGCCAGCCAGCTGCGCTGCACGTCGGCGGGCAGGCTCGACAGCCCTTCGTAGACCGTGGGCCAGTCGCCGAAGTGCTTCAGCCCCTCGGGCTTTCCGTTTCTGAGCGACTCTTCCAGCCGGAACCATCCCTCGTAGTTCACGTCGTGGGCGAAGTCCATGTTCACCCGCGTGGCCTCATCGTGCAGCAGGAACCAGCCCGTCTTAGACAGCGTGTAGCGGTCGCTCTCCATGTCAACGAGCACCGTACCGATGCACAGTCCCGCCTCCAGCAGGCACTTCGACGCATAGTCGCTCAAGCCCGTGCGCCGACTAATCTCCTCGCGCGTCAAGCCCTCGTGGCTCTGGCCAAGCATCTCCAGGATGCCCGTCTTCAGCATCATACGCGACGCTTGAAACACAGCCGGACCCCACGCTATCCATTGCGCACGGTGCTGGGCCTCGCGGGCCGACAGCTGTTCGCGCGTGAAAACCTTCTGTAAGCTGGGAGATAATTCCATGTCTTTCGAAATTTGGCTGCAAAGGTACTGCTTTTTTCTGAAACAGCCAAAAATAAAACAAAATCAATATCCTCCCTGCCTTAGCCCAATAACCGCTTTGGGGTGAGAGGTGAGGGGAAGGCCCCCCCTCGGGGGCCGAAAGGGGGGCTTCCCAACACCAAACACTACCCTAAGCCGTTGACGACAATTCTACAAACACTGACAGTATTTCTACAAACACTGTCAGTGTTTGTACAAATCATGTCTGTGTTTGTACAAACGGTTCTACAAGAATCTGTGTGGGTCAATACCGTGATGAAGATATGAGTTAT
>CAMPCG010000174.1 GCA_946644025.1 uncultured Prevotellaceae bacterium
ACCGCGAGGAGCACACCATCTTCGACGTCTGTGCCGACGACCACTGCCAGCGCTATCAGGGCATCACCCGCGCCACGAGCGCCGCCGTCCGTGAGGCCGTCAAGGCCACCCGCGGACAGGTGCTGCAGTACGACGGTGAGCTCTGCGACGCCCGCTTCTCGAAATGCTGTGGCGGGCGCACCGAGGAGTTTCAGTACTGCTGGGAGGACGCCCCGAAGCCCTACCTCGTCAGCGTGAACGACCCCTTCTGCAACACCAACGACCGCAGGGTGCTGCAAGAGGTGCTGAACGACTACGACCAGGAGACGCCCGACTTCTACAGCTGGAGCGTGGTGTACAAGCGCGACGAACTGTCGGAGCTCGTCAGCCGACGCCTGAAGATGGATTTTGGCGAGATTCAGGACCTCATCCCCCTGGATCGCGGCAAGAGCGGCCGCATCTGGCGGCTGAAGATTGTGGGCACCAAGCGCACGTTCACCATCGGCAAGGAGCTCGAAATCAGGCGTGCGCTCTCCGAGAGCCACCTCTACAGCTCGAACTTCGACGTCGTGAAGCACGGCGACAGCTTCGTGCTCTACGGCCACGGGTGGGGCCACGGTGTGGGCCTCTGCCAGATAGGCGCCGCCGTGATGGGTTCACGCGGCTATAAGTACGACGAGATACTGCTCTACTACTACCGTGGGGCACAAATACAGAAAATCTACTGATTCTCCTGCCGAGGTGCAGAAAGAATGCAAACAACCTGAACAAACAATGAAACAACCGAGAAATCCGTGGTCGTGGATACCGACCCTCTACGTTGCCGAAGGACTGCCCAACGTCATCGTCATGACGGTGGCCGTCGTGATGTACATGCAGCTGGGGCTGACTGATGGCGAAATAGGTCTTTACACCAGCTGGCTGGGATTGCCCTGGGTCATCAAGCCCCTGTGGAGCCCCTTCGTCGACCTCTACCGCACCAAGCGCTGGTGGGTGCTGGCCATGCAGCTGCTGCTGGGCTCGTCGCTGGCGGGCGTAGCCTTCACGCTGAACACGCCCCTGTGGTTCCAGGGCACCATGTTCTGCTTCTTCCTGATGGCTTTCTCCAGTGCCACCCATGACATTGCCGCCGACGGCTACTACATGCTCGAACTCGACGAGCACCGCCAGGCGCTCTTCGTCGGCATACGCAACACGTTCTACCGCATCGCCGTCATCTTTGGCAACGGCGTCCTCGTGCCTGTGGCCGGCATCCTGCAGCTGGTTTACCGCAACCAGAAGGCGTTCACGTGGAGCCTCGTCTTCTTCGGCATGGCCGGATTGTTCCTGGCTCTATGGCTCTACCACGCCTACATCATGCCACGCCCTGACGCCGACAAGCCCCACGACACCAGCGTGCGCGAGGTGGTGCAGGGCGTCGGCCGCATGTTCAGCTCGTTCTTCGGCAAGTTGCCCGCCCGCGAGATGCTCTTCGCCCTGCTGTTCCTGCTGCTCTACCGCTTCCCCGAGGCACTGCTGACGAAGATGAGCGCCACCTTCCTCATGCGCCCCAACAGCGAGGGCGGTCTGGGCCTCTCGCCGCAGGAGTTCGGCCTGGCCAACGGCACCGTAGGCCTCATCGGCCTGCTGCTGGGCGGCATCGTCGGTGGCTGGTTGGCCAGCCGTGACGGCCTGAAGCGGTGGCTGTGGCCCATGGTGTGCGCCATCACCCTGCCCGACATTGTCTACGTGCTCATGAGCATCTTCATGCCCACGAACCTGGTGCTCATCAGCAGCTGCCTCTTCGTCGAGCAGTTCGGCTACGGCCTGGGCTTCACCGCCCTGACGCTCTACATGCTCTACTTCTCCATGGGTCCCTTCAAGACGTCGCACTACGCCATTTGCACCGGCATCTCCTATCTGGGTCTGATGCTGCCCGGCATGCTCTCCGGCTACCTGAAGGATGCCGTCGGCTACCGCACGTTCTTCATCATCGTGATGGCTTTCTGCGTGGTGACCTTCGTGGTGGCCGCCCTCATCAAGATCGACCCTGAGTTCGGCAAGAAAAAGTCCGAGTAGGGAATTCCCTATCAAGAAATAGGGCTTAACCCATTGCCGTTTGCAGGAAAAAGTGTATCTTTGCAGCGAGAATTGTAAAACTAAAACATGACTGCGATATGAAGAAGACTTACAACAACCTCTGGCTGGCAACCCTCGCACTGACCGCCATGATGACCTTCACAAGCTGTGAGGAAGAGGACGACTACATCGCCCAGCAGTTGCGTAATGGCGACTGGCAGGGCTACGTCGGAGCCTATTATCAGAGCCGCTGGAACCTGAGCGGCTCGGAGTATGCCACCGTCATGCACTTCTCCTCGCGTGGCGAGTACTACACCAGCGGGCGCGGCGAGGAGCTCAACTACAATACCCACTCGCCCCACCGCGACTACGCCTACTGCACCTTCAAGTGGTTCATCGTCGACGGCGAGATAACACTCATCTACGACGACGACAAGTGGATGCCCATCTACATCGTCGACTATGGCCTCACCAGCGACCGCTTCTGGGGTTACATCTACGACGGCACCAGCCGCCGCATACAGTTCGACTTCGACAACGTGGCCTACGACGACTGGGGCTACTACGGCCACACGGGCAGCTACGGCGACTTCTACGACCAGAACTACTACCACTCACCCCGCCGCAGTGCCGACGCCACTGAGCAGCTCGGTTCGGCCCTGCCGACAACCGACGGCGTATTGCTGCTCGACCGCACCGAGCAGGCACGCCAGGCATCGGGCGAGCCCGAAGCCGTCAGCGTGGCCAGCGGACAGTTCGCCGAAATTATGAAGGACTGGTAAATGCTCGGAACGATTGTCAACACCTGCACCATCGTTGCCGGAACACTCATCGGAGCGTGGCTTCACAGGGGCATCCGCGAGCGCTACAAGACGGCGCTCTACGATGCCCTCGGCCTTGCGTCGCTGGCCATCGGCCTGAACGCCACGCTGCAGAACCTGCCAAAGAGCCAGTACCCCGTGCTGTTCATCATCGCCCTGGCTGTGGGCACCGTCGTGGGCACCTGGCTCGACATCGACGGGCGCTTCCACCGGCTCGTGGCTAAGCACGAGAGCGAGGGCAAGCGCGGATTGGCCGACGGGTTGTCCACCGCCACGCTGCTCTATTGCGTCGGCCCGCTGTCAATGCTCGGCCCCGTCATTGCAGCCCTGAAGGGCGACCACACCTTTCTCTTCACCAACGCCACGCTCGACCTGGTGACGTCGACGGTCTTCGCCTCCACCTACGGCCTTGGCATGATTCTCGCTGCGCCCGTTCTCTTCCTCTGGCAGGGCATGTTCTACGGCGTGGCCCTGCTGTCGAGCCAAGCCGTCAGCGACGCCCTCATGGCCGAGCTGCTCATTCCGGGCGGACTCATGATCATGGGCAGCGGCCTGAACCTGCTGCGCCTCACGGAGCTGAAGACGCTCAACATGCTGCCCGCGCTGCTGGTGCCCGTCGGCTGGTTTCTGCTGAAGGCCATGTTCTAAAGTCACTCCGATCGACCTCTGGTCGCTTGCTACCACAGGGACGCAAGAGCCCTCAACTTACAGCTCTCAACTCACAACTCTCAACAAAGAAAACGTTTAACCCTTTAAAATATACAAAAGACTATGGGCGGAATTATCGGATCCATTATTATCGGATGTTTGGCTGGCTTCTGTGCCGGCAAGTTAATGAAAGGTGGCGGCTTCGGTTTCCTCATGAACCTGCTGCTCGGTTTGTTCGGCGGTGTGCTGGGCGGATGGCTCTTCTCTGCATTAGGCATTGAGTGGGGCGGAATCCTCGGTCAGCTGGGAACCGCCATTGTCGGTGCCGTGGTCATCCTCTGGATTGCCTCGCTGCTGAAAAAATAAATCATAAATGGACGGTACGTCTCGCAGACAGCCATTGACGCCTTGTAAGTCTTGAAGGTTATCGCGTCAGCGAGAACTTCAGCGAGATGCCGAAGTCGCGGGTCGTCGTCGGGTAGCTGCTGGAGGAGAGCAGCGGGGTGTTCGTCTGGCGGTCGTAGTAGGCGGTGAGCGTTAGGAACCGCGAGAGCGTGTAGTCTGCCGACAGCGAGATCTTCAGCGCCGAGTTGCCGCTGCTGGCCGATGAGACGCCGCTGGCAATGTCGCGGGTGATGGCGGCCTGCTTGCGGAAGGAGATGTCGAGGCGGGTGTTCAGGTCGTGGTTGACGCCGCGAGAACGACTGTTGCCAGAGCGGCTGTTCGACGACTTGGCATCGTTCTCGTCGCCCTTGCCCTTGCCGCCCTTCGACTTCACCTTGCGGTGGCTGTTGCCGCTGCCGAAGAGATTGAAGTTCTGCAACTTGTAGCCCACGCCGATGACCCAGTCCTTCGACTTCGACTCGTTGATCTGCACCGACGTCATCGAGAGGTTCAGCACGCGCGTGGTCTTGTATTCCACCTTGAACGTCATGTTGTTGAGCAGCGTGACGTCGAGACCCAGCAGGGGCGAGAACGACTCGTTGATGCTGACGGTCGAGATGTTATAGGGCGAGGAGGGCGTGTAGCTGCCGTCGGCAGCCTGGACGTAGCCCAGGTCGCCCATATACTCCAGCCACGAGCTGTAGCTGGCGTAGGAGCCCACGCTGTAGACCGACTTGTAGGCATGGTTCAGGTTGACGCTCTTGAAGTGCTCGCTGAACCACTTGAGCTTCGACAGTCCGGCGTAGCGCATGGTCCAGTTGGGCAGCAGGCGCGCGAGGGCAGGGAAGATGTCGAGCGACTTGCCGCCGCCCACGGTATAGGTAGAGAGGAATGCCGGGATGAGCACGTCGGCCGAGTAGGCATCGACGGGGTTGGCGTTGGAGAAGCTAGAAAAACTAGTTTGACTAGAAGAACTAGTTTGACTAGAAGAACTAGATGGGTACTGTGCCTGCACGCGGTCGCGGAACTGGTTGATCTTGCCGCAGAAGTCGTTGAACGACTTCGAGTAGTAGCCGTTGTTGGCATTGCCCATGCCCTCAAGGGCACTCTTGATGCTGATGGTGGTCATGGTGAACGACCCGCTGTGGGTGGTGGGCGAGCCGGCATACATGAACTGCACGCTCTTGGCACGGTTGACGGTGCGCGTGGCGGTGAGGTCGATCTTCAGGTCGCGGGCGGGCTCCAGGGTGGCGCGCAGCTGCAGGTCCTCGGTGCGGCTCGATGTCGACGGGGTGGCCACGGATTCGTTGCGCAGCAGCCAGTTGTTGTCGAGGGCTTTCTGTATGTAGTCGTCGCCCGTCAGTCCGAAGGCGAAGTCCAGTCCGGGTGACATGACGGTGCCCGTGCGCTGTCCGAACATGTCGCCGACGGTGGGCATGAAGCCCGGCAGGGTCATCGAGTACTGGTTGCGGTAGCTCAGGTTCACCGTGCGCAACATCATCAGCAAGCGGGCCACCTGCTGTGCGGGGTTGTACCACCACTGCTTGTCGAGCGGCTCCTTGGCGATGACGCTGATCTTGAGGTCAAGGGATGCCAAAGCACCCGCAGTCCCCGCCTCAGCCCCCGAGGGGGCTACGATAGAATCAGCCGCCACAGCTATAGAGTCGCCCATGGCAGTCTGCAGACTGTCGGTGTTCTCTCCTGTCTTCTCTTTCTTCTTCCCTTTCTTGTCGTTAGCCTTCTCTCTCTCGGCCAGCAGCTTCCACGTGTCCTTGGCCAGCCACACCTTGATCTTGTTCTCGTCGATGGCTTTCCACTTGATGGCGACGGCCTTGCCGTCCTTGTTCTTCGCCGAGACGATGAGGCGCTTCGACTTTTTGCCGTGCTGCACCTCGATGGTAGTGTCGGGCTGCACGGTGATCTCTTTCTGGAAGGCGTTCTTGTTCTTCGGCAGCGCGCTCTTCTCTTTGGCGTCGTCGGCCAGCTCGCCGTCCTTGCCCAGTTTGCCGTCCTTGCCCAGCTTGTCGTCCTTGCCGTCCTTGCCCGGCAGGGTCTTCCGCTTGTTCTTGTTCTTCGAGAGGTCCTTCGACGGTTGCTTCTTAAAGCGGTCGTTGGTAGCCTTCAGGAAGGGGATGTGGTTGTAGAGCGTCTCCAGGTTGAGGGCACCGTTGATGTTCAGGTTGCGGTTGTTCTGGATGGTGTTCCCTAGCGACGTACCGTCGTCGAGCTCAGTGCCGCGCAGCCATGAGTAGGTGGCGTTGTAGCTGGCGTCGGTCTTCAGCCAGTCGAAGATGGGCAGCTTGTCGAGCGGCAGCTGGTAGCTGGCGGTAAAGGTCTGCTGATAGTCCAGCGGGGTGCCCCAGTGGCTGACGCTCTGCCACACGGAGTCCTTCCATGCCTGATAGTGGTCGGCATAAAGGTCTTTGTTGATGGGCGTGTAGGGTTCTTCTATCTCGGCATGGGTAGCGCTCTGGAAGTTCATGTG
>CAMPCG010000175.1 GCA_946644025.1 uncultured Prevotellaceae bacterium
ATAATATGGCCGGTGTTTATGGCTGGGCAGTTACACTCCCCTGATATTTATGGTAATCTCTGTTCATTCGCCTCATAGTGCGCAGCTGCTACCCTCAATCGAGGGGAGGGGAGCGGTTGCGCGTTATTTAGCCAATAAATAGATACCACCTATATATCAAGTTACGCAAGTAATAGTGGGCCTTTTTTCGCGTAAAACGGCCCTTCGCAGGGGAAATTGCCTAAATCAAGTTAATTTTCTGCCATTCTTGCAGCCGCATTGGAAAAAAATGTGTAATTTTGTCAGCCCTTTTGGGATAGTTGGAAAGCTGAAAGGCTGGAAACTTGAAAAACTGAAAGGCTGAAGCATGTTGGAAAGCATGAAGAGCGGCGATTTACAGGCCATCAAACAGAAGTATGACATCGTGGGGAACTGCGATGCGCTGAACCATGTGCTCGATGTGGCGTTGCAGGTGGCGCCCACGAAGCTGTCGGTGCTGATTATCGGTGAGAGCGGCGTGGGAAAGGAGATTATCCCCCGCGTCATTCACGACAACTCGCCGCGCCGACGCGAGAAGTACTTCGCCATCAACTGCGGCTCCATCCCCGAGGGCACCATCGACAGCGAACTGTTCGGACACGTGAAGGGCTCGTACACAGGGGCCATCAACGACTCGCCGGGCTATTTCGGCGTGGCCAACAAGGGCACGCTCTTCCTCGACGAGGTGGGCGAGCTGCCTTTAGCCACGCAGGCGCGACTGCTGCGCGTGCTGGAGAACGGTGAGTATATACCCGTCGGAGCCACGGAGGTACGTAAGACCGACGTGCGCATCGTGGCGGCCACGAACGTGAACATACAGAAGGCCATCAGCGAGGGACGCTTTCGCGAAGACCTGTTCTACAGGCTAAACGAGGTGCCCATGCAGATGCCGCCACTCCGTGAGCGCGGCGAGGACATCGTGCTGCTGTTCAGGCTCTTTGCCATGCAGATGGCACAGGAATACAAGATGGACCGAGTGGTGCTGACCGAAGAGGCCAAGCAGATGCTCATGCGCTATAAATGGCCGGGAAACGTGCGGCAGCTGAAGAACATCACGAGACAGATCTCCGTGCTGAGCACCGAGCGGACTATCACGCCCGAGATACTGGCACAGTTCATTCCGCAGGACCGGGAGACGACACAGCTCGCCGTCATCAACAAGGGCGGCGACCACTCGTTTGAGAACGAGCGCGAGATACTCTACAAGATACTCTTCGAGCTACGCGGCAACGTCAACGATATGCGCCGCGAGATAGGACTGCTGAAGAAACAGATGGACGACGTGCAGGCCGCTAAGCCCACTACCATCATCTCCGGAGGTGAGAGGTGGGATGTGGGGGGTGAGAGGTCACTCTCTGCCGCAGGAAATAATATGCCGCCCATCAACACGCATATACATACGGTGGAGGATGCCGTGGCCGAGGAGTATGTGGAACCCGCAACTGAGCCCGAGAACCTGAACCTCAACGACCTGAGCCGACAGATGCTGGTCAAGGCGCTGGAACGCAACAACGGGAACCGCAGCAAGGCTGCACAGGAACTGGGCATCAGCGACCGAACACTCTACCGACGGCTGAAACAATACGGACTGGACGTGAAGTGAGAAGTGATAAGTGAGAAGTGATAAGTGAGAAGTGATAAGTGAGAAATGATAAGTGATGAATAGACTGGCCAATATATGTAAGAATCTATGTGGGAAGTGCGTACTGCTCGCACTTATCACTTGTCATTTGTTACTTATTACCTCTTGTAGTGTGAGCTATAAGTTCAACATGTCGAGCATCGACTACACGACGACGAAGACCATACAGATTGCCGAGTTCCCCATCCGCTCAAGCTACGTGTGGGGCCCCATGGCAAACATCTTCAACAACAAGCTGAAAGACCAGTATGCCGACCACACGAAGCTCTCGCTGGTGAGGCGAAACGGAGACCTGAAGCTGGAAGGCGAGATTACGAAATATGAACAGCGTAATAAGTCGGTATCGGCAGAGGGACACTCGGCACAGGTGGAACTGACGATGACCGTCAACGTGAGGTTCACCAACAATGTCAACCATAGCCAGGACTTCGAACAGTCGTTTTCGGCATCGCAGAGCTACGACTCGAACCTGAGTCTGAACGCCGTGCAGGAAGAACTGGTGACTCAGATGGTAAAGGACATCACAGACCAGATATTCAATGCCACCGTGGCGAACTGGTAATTAAGAGTTAGGAGTTAGGAGTTAAGAGTTAGGAGTTAAGAGTTAAGAGTTTGGAGTTGATAGAAATATTAAATCTATAAATCGTAAATAACAACAGTGGTGGAAATAGCAGAGTTGATAGCACACCCCGAGCGGATGGACCGCGACACGCTCTATGAGTTGCGGTCGCTGCTGGCGCTGTACCCCTATTTCCAGCCGGCACGGCTGCTCATGCTGCAGAACCTGTTCCTGCTCCATGACGCCACGTTCGACGAGGAGCTGCGCCGGGCGGCCATCTACATTACTGACCGTAGTGTGCTCTTCCAGATGGTGGAGGCCGGCCACTACCGCCTCAAGACGGAGAGCCGAGAGCCGGAACCGCAACTACCTAAGGAGGAGCAGGACAGCCGCACGCTGTCGCTTATAGACGATTTCCTCGACTCGCTGCCACCCGAGGAAGAGACGGAGAAGAAACCGCGCCGCAAACCGACACCCGCCGACGCCGCCGTAGACTATGTGGCCTATCTGCTGGAGAGCGAGGGCGCCGAAGACGAAGCACAAGACCCTGCCGACGTGCCGCAGCTGAAGGGGCAGAGCCTCATAGACACCTTCATAGAGCAGGATAAGGGAAAGATCGTGCTCAACGAAAACCCGACGCTGAAACCCGAACTGGAAACAGAAGAGCCCGAGGAGGGAAAAAGCGAAGAAGAGGGGGTCTATACCGAGACTTTAGCCCGAATTTACATCAAACAGGGCAAGTATTCGAAGGCTTTGGAAATTATTAAGCGTTTAAGTTTGGTAGATTCAGAAAAAAATGCTTACTTTGCAGACCAAATCCGATTCTTGGAAAAATTAATAATAAACAGTAATAACAAAAAGTAATTTAAAAGCACAATGGGAATTTACACTTTCTTAATTGTCCTGATAGTCATTGCTGCCATTCTCATGGTCGGCATTGTGCTCATTCAGGAGTCGAAGGGTGGCGGTCTGGCTTCCAGTTTCGCTTCCTACAACCAGATTGGCGGTGTGCGTAAGACCACCGACTTTATTGAGAAGACCACATGGGGCCTTGCTGCCTTCATGGTCATTTTGAGCATTGCATGCGCTTTCGTCGCTCCCCGCGGCGAGAACGAGGGCAGCGTTATCGACAACATCGAGAATCCGCTGACCAATCCTGAGAACCCCACTGGATTCGGTGCCAGTGCCGTTCAGGATGAGGCCGCTCCCGCTGCCGAGGCCGCCGCACCCGCTGCCGATGCTCCTGCAGAGGCTCCCGCTGCTCCCGCAGAGTAATCGGGTAGCACAAAGTTGATAATACACACATCATGAGACGGGCTGGATTCCTAATGGAATCCAGCCCGCTTTATTGTTGCGTCGTGTAGTCTTGACACTTACTTGTTCTTCACAATCTGTGCGGTGAACGTTGCCTCGGAGACCACCTTGTCGCCCACGAAGACATAGCCTTTCATCGACGATATGCCGTGGCGCAGCGGTGCGAGCAGCTCTACCTTGAAGAGCAGCGTGTCGCCGGGCACCACCTTCTGGCGGAATTTCACGCCGTCAATCTTCATGAAGTAGGTGCTCCAGCGCTCTGGCTCTTCCACGCTGTTCAGTACAAGGATGCCTCCCACCTGGGCCATGGCCTCCACCTGCAGCACGCCCGGCATGACGGGCTCCTGAGGGAAGTGTCCCTGGAAGAAAGGCTCGTTGGCCGTGATGTTCTTCACGCCTACGATGCTCGAAGGGCCAATCTCGATGACCTTGTCTACGAGCTGCATGGGATAGCGGTGGGGCAGCAGCTCGCGTATGCGGTTCACGTCCATCACCGGCGGCTCGTTGGGGTCATAGAAGGGTGCCTGAATCTCGTGCTTGCGAATCTCCTTGCGCATCTCACGCGCGAACTTATTATTAATGGTGTGGCCCGGACGGGTGGCGATGATGCGGCCCTTGATGGGCTTTCCTATAAGAGCCATGTCGCCGATGACGTCAAGCAGCTTGTGGCGCGTACACTCGTTCTCCCACTGCAGCGGCTTGTGCTGGATGTAACCCAGTTCGGTGGCGTCGCGGTGCTCCACATGGAGCAGGTCGGCCAGCATGTCAAGACGCTCCTGGGTGGTCTGGCGCTCATACATCACGATGGCGTTGTCAAGGTCGCCGCCCTTGATGAGGTTGGCCTGCAGCAGCGGCTCAATGTCGCGCACGAAGACGAAGGTGCGTGCAGGAGCAATTTCGGTGGGGTACTTCGTGACATCGTCGAGGGTGGCAAACTGCGAGTTGATGAACTTCGACTCGAAGGAGCACATCGTCGTGAGCGACATCTCCGTGTCGGGCAGGATGGTGATGCACGAGCCGTTTTCCTCGTCCTTCACCTCTATCTTCTTGCGGATGACATAGTAGTCCTTGGGTGCGTTCTGCTCCTCAATGCCAATCTCCTGAATCTTTTCCACGTACTTGAGTGCCGAGCCGTCGAGGATGGGAAATTCCGGGCCGTTGACCTGCAGCAGGCAGTTGTCTATGCCCAGGGCATAGAGTGCCGACAGGGCGTGCTCCACGGTGGATACACGCACGTTGTCGCCCTTGCCGAGCACGGTGCCGCGCTGCGTGTCTACCACGTTCTCGGCAATGGCATCGATGATGGGCTCGCCCTCAAGGTCTATGCGCTGAATTTTGTATCCATGGTTCTCGGGCGCAGGGTTGAACGTCACGGTGAGGCTCAGGCCCGTGTGCAGGCCTTTTCCACAGAGCGTGAAGCTTCCCTTTAGTGTTTTTTGTTTCATAGAATTGCTATAAATATTGATTTGCGTGCAAAATTACACAATTATTTTATATTACGCCCCCTTTCTTTTGCTAAAAACAAATAAAACGGGCATAATTGTGCAAATTCTACTTCACGGTCCACTCGAACAGGCCTGCCGAGAAATCGTCGGGCTGGGTTATCTCGAGTCTGAGGGCGCGGGTCTTGACGGGTTTGAAATTGACGGTGCAGGGTGTGCCTTTGAGGGTGGGGTATTGGTCGGCCTCGCTGACGGGCATCCATTCGCCCTTGCTGTCCTGATAGAGCACACGCCAGGATTTTGGCACGCGGCAGCCTCCCCAGGGACCGTCGTCGAACCACCATACGGTGCAGGTCTGCACGGTGGCCTCCTGTGCAAACTCGTAGGCGAGCCACTCCGTAGAGGCTTTCTTGGGCCACCAGTGGGTGTAGGGCACGGAGCGGTCGTTCTCATCGCGGGGCACCAGCCGGTCGTTGATGCTCGACAGTGCCGGCACGCGCATGGAGCTTGTCACCTTGCTCTCCGAAGCCAGTGTGGCTGGCTGGGCGGGAGTGGTGGCCTTCAGGTCTTGTGGCAGCCAGACGCGCATCTTGCCCGACCCACGGTGACACCAGGCATAGTAGGGGATGAGCGTCAGCGTCTGGTCTTTCGTCACCAGCTTGCCCTGCTTGTTGAAGTCGAGCGACTGTGCGTCGGTGATGAGAGTCGTTACCGTCGTTCCGGCCACCTCGCCCTTGCCAAGTCGGAATGTAGGCTCCTGGTTGAGCAGTGCTGAGAAGATGTCGAAGTTGTTGTCGGGGTGCTCGGCACAGTATACAAGCGGTCCGCGCTCTATGGCCACCATGCCGCGGTCGGCGGCTACGCGGTCGAGGGCACGTACCACGCGGGGCTCCATGTCGAAGTGCAGCTGCACCTTGTCGCCCTTCTTCCACTTGCGCTCGATGGTCAGGAAACCGTCGGGGGTGGGGGTGACGGCGATAATATCGCCGTTTACGGAACAGGTGGCGGCGGGGCGCAGATTGTCGGTGTAGCGGTAGAGGTCGCTGGGCACGGGCTGTCCCTTCAGCCATCCCGGTACTCGAAGTTTGAGGGCGAAGGTGCCAGCTGCGTTCTTGTTTACGGTGATGGCGATGTCGCCGTCCCAGGGGTAGTTGGTCTGCTGTGTCAGCGCCACCCGCTTGCCGCCGACGTCAAGCGTGGTGTTCGAGGCTACGAAGAGGTTCACGTAGACATTCTTATCCTTGACGGCATAGACATATCCCGGCAGCGAGGGGATGAATCGGCAGATGTTGCTGGGGCAGCAGGCGCAGCCGAACCAAGCCTGGCGCTGGTGCTGGCCCATCGACTCGAGGGGGTTGGGGTAGAAGAATCCGCCGCCGTCGAGCG
>CAMPCG010000176.1 GCA_946644025.1 uncultured Prevotellaceae bacterium
ATGATGTGCAGGGCCTCCATGGCAGCAGCGGTAGCGGCAGGTGTGTTGGAGGCAGAGAAGATATAGGAACGCGTGTTGTGACGCAGGAAGTTGATGGTCACCGCGTCGGAAGCAATGAATCCGCCAATGCTGGCCAGCGATTTCGAGAACGTACCCATGATGAGGTCTACGTCGTCGGTAAGGCCGAAATAGTCGCAAACGCCACGCCCCTGCCTGCCGAATACACCGATGCCGTGGGCCTCGTCGACCATCACTGAGCAGTTGTACTTTTTCTTCAAAGCAACAATCTCGGGCAGCTTAGCCAAGTCGCCCTCCATGGAGAACACACCGTCGACGACGATAAGCTTGATGGCCTCTTCGGGCAGCCGCTGCAGCACACGCTCCAGGTCTTCCATGTCGTTGTGCTTGTAGTGCAGCTGCTTGGCAAACGAAAGGCGGCGGCCATCCACGATGGAAGCGTGGTCTCGGTCGTCGCAGATGATGTAGTCGTCTTTGCCGACGACAACAGCCAATACTCCTTGGTTGACGCTGAATCCGGTTGAGAAGCAGAGTGCGTCTTCTTTGCCGACGAACTCGGCAAGCTCTTTCTCCAGCTTCACATGCAGGTCGAGCGTGCCGTTGAGGAATCGGCTGCCGGCACAGCCGGAGCCGTATTTGTCAAGAGCCTCTTTGGCCTTGTCTATGATGCGCTGGTCGCCGGTGAGACCCGTGTAGGCATTACTGCCAAACATGAGCACCTTGTGGCCGCCCATCTCTACCTCCGTGCCCTGCTTTCCAGTGATTTCACGGAAATAGGGGTAAATTCCTTTCGCCATGAACTCCTGCGGAACACGGTAGGATTTGAATTTCTCTTGTAGTTGTCCCATAACTATTTTATAGGTTAGACGTCTTTTGGGCTGCAAAGTTACACAAATTTCTGAAATTAACGCATCTTTTTCCTAATAAATGTTCGTTTTTTGTATTTTTAATAGAAAAACTTACACTGTTTGAAACAATAATTGTATTTTTGCAACGATGATTAACAAGAAAAAGAATATAACCTTTATTGTCAACCCCATCTCGGGAACCCGCTCTAAGGACGGCATCGCCGATCTTATTGGCCAGGTGGTCGACGCCGGGCGCTACGACTGCCGCATCGTTCGTACGGAGTATGCCGGCCACGCCTCAGTCATTGCCTCTCAGTGTGTCGACGAGGGGTGCGACATCTGTGTGGCCGTGGGTGGCGACGGTACCGTCAACGAGGTGGCTTGCTCGCTGGTACGCAGCAAGACGGCCCTGGGCATCGTTCCCTGCGGCTCGGGCAACGGTCTGGCACGCCATCTGCGCATCCCCATGGAGCCTAAGGAGGCGCTGGCCATCATCAACGAGGGCCATACCGACCTCTACGACTATGGCATTATCAACAGCCAGCCCTTCTTCTGCACCTGCGGCATGGGGTTCGACGCCTTCGTCTCGGAGAAATTCGCCGAGGCCGGTAAGCGTGGACTGACCACTTACATTGAACAGGTGCTCAAGGAGTCGCTCAAGTACAAGCCCGACACCTACACCGTCGAGGACGAGACCGGAGTCCATAAGTACAAGGCTTTCCTCATTGCCTGCGCCAATGCTGCGCAGTATGGCAACAATGCCTACATCGCCCCCCGTGCGTCGATGCAGGACGGGCTGCTCGACGTCATCGTCATGGAGCCTTTCACCGTGTTCGAAGCCCCCCAGATGGCCATCGACCTCTTTGCCAAGACGCTTGGCAACAACCACCGCATCAAGACATTCCAGGCCCGACGGGTACACATTCACCGCGAGCACGAGGGAGCCATACACTACGATGGCGACCCAAAGCCGATGGGGCGCGACATCGACGTGACCATCGAGCCGCTGGGGCTGAAGGCCGTGGTGAGCCCCAAGGTGAAGGAAGACACGGCTGTGCCCAACAAGATGGTGAACGCCATGAGTTGGCTGGTGAACAGCCTTAACATATTATATAATGTTCGCGTGTGATGCAGACTGCCGTCGTCCTCTTCGTAGTGGGCCTTTGTGTGGCCTACGCCGTGTGGCGGGTTCAGCGTGTCATTCATCACGCGTCAGACCCTTGCGGCGGCTGTTCAGAACGGGGTGTGTGCAGTGAAAGTCATTGTCCGCATCGTCAGCGGATGTTGGAATGTCAGCATCCGGGCATGAAGACAAAGGCGCGAAGCCTTGGAGGACCGGCCGTAAAGATTGTCGCCGACGATGGGCAGTCCTAAGCCCTCGTGATGGGCACAGTGTACACGCAACTGGTGTGTGCGCCCCGTGTGGGGAACGAGCAGCATACGTGCCTGCCCGTTCTCCACATTTATAATATGGTATTCGGTGACGGCCGCCTTGCCCTGCACGTGGTCCACAAGTTGCCGCGGACGGTCAGTCAGATCGGGACGGAGGGGAAGGACAATGGTGCCTTCCCTTGGCTCTGGAACGCCGACCATCAACGCCTCGTATTCCTTTCTTACAGAGCGGTTTATAAATTGTCGTTGCAGATGATGATAAGCCTCCATGGTACGTGCTGCGACGAGCAGCCCCGACGTGTCCTGGTCCAGGCGATGAGGCATGAACACCCGCCCGTATCGCTCGCTGAGGATGCGCTCTACCGACGGTTGTCCCTGCTTGCCGGGTACGGAGAGCAGCCCCGACGGCTTATTTACCACGACGATGCTGTCGTCGGCATAGACCACCGTCAGTGTGTCAGTCGGCTCTACAACGGGGGCAGTGGCGTGCAGCTCCAGCATCCACTCCAGGATGGGCTTGCACTTGCCTCTGCAGGCAGGGTAGAACTGTCCGTCGTGGCGCACCTCCATCTGTGGCGAACGACCCTGCCAGAACTCGCCCATGCACAGTGGCTCCAGGTGGTTAGCAAAGGCATAGTGGAGCAGCTTGGGGGCGCAGCACTCGCCGGCGCCCGACGGTGGATTGCCGTCGAAGATGCTGGTCAGCGACCGTCTCTCCCCGTGCTTGTTCAGCAGCGTAAAGTTGTCGAAGAGCCACTTCTGCAGCTCGTCCGACCGCCGTCGCCGTTCCTGCTTCATGTCGTCCAGGTGCTCTTCCAGTGGCCGCAGCTGTTCTTGAACGCGCTCTGCCTTTTCCCTCCAATGTTGCTTGATGCGTCTTAGCTCTGCCTTCAAGTGTTGGCTCTCACGGACGAGCTGCTCCTCTTGCTGCTCTCCGCTGGCCCTAAGGGCGTCGCGCTGTTGCTTACGCTCGTTCATATACTGCCTGAAACGCTCCACGTCGGCCTCGCCCTCAGCCCTCACACTGTCCCACTTTGCGACCAGGTTGAGGTAAACCGTAGATTCGGCCAACGCTCGTATCTCCCTGTTTATGGCCGAGATACGCGATTCCTCCTGCTTGAAGTGTCCGTCGGGCTGCAAGTAGTCGAACACCGCAGGAACAAACCACGGCCAGTCGGCTCTTCCCGCCAACTGGCCGCTATAGGCCGCCAGGAATCCCAGTCGCTTCTGTGGGTCCCGGCACACCAGCACGCCAAACATCTTTCCCCCAGCAATCTCCTCTGCAAGCTCAGGCTTCGTGTCGAGATATTCGCGCAGTTGCCCTGCTGCCAGAAGCGTCAGCGCGTGTGGCTCATAGCTGAAGGGATTGTTGAGCTCCGAGGGAGGCTTGATGTCGGTATGGAGTATGTGTAGCACTATTCTTTTAAAAAAACACCTCCCCTTAGTGGGGGAGGTGTTGGTGGTGGGGTTTTTATTTGATGATGTCGAAGCCGGTGTAGGGCTGCAGGGCCTTGGGTATGCGTATGCCCTCGGGGGTCTGGTTGTTCTCCAGCAGGGCGGCCACGATGCGGGGCAGGGCCAGTGCCGAGCCGTTGAGGGTGTGGCAGAGCTCGGTCTTCTTGGTGTCGCTACGGCGGTAGCGGCACTTCAGGCGGTTGGCCTGGTAGGTGTCGAAGTTGCTCACCGACGACACTTCGAGCCAGCGTCCCTGTGCCTCGCTGTAGACCTCGAAGTCGTAGCAGATGGCGCTGGTGAAGCTCTGGTCGCCACCACATAGCAGCAGGATGCGGTAGGGAAGCTCGAGCTTCTTGAGCAGGCCCTCCACGTGCTCCAGCATCTCCTTGTGGCTCTCGCGTGAGTGCTCGGGGGTGTCGATGCGCACAATCTCAATCTTCGAGAACTCGTGCAGTCGGTTCAGTCCGCGCACGTCCTTGCCGTAGGAGCCGGCCTCGCGGCGGAAGCACTCGGTGTAGGCACAGTTCTTAACGGGCAGCTGGGCCTCGTCGAGAATGACGTCGCGGTAGATGTTCGTCACCGGCACCTCGGCCGTGGGGATGAGGTAGAAGTCGTCCACCTCGCAGTGGTACATCTGTCCCTCCTTGTCGGGCAGCTGTCCGGTGCCATAGCCCGAGGCGGCGTTCACCACCGTGGGGGGCATGATCTCGGTGTAGCCGCTCTTGG
This sequence comes from uncultured Prevotellaceae bacterium, assembly GCA_946644025.1. The sequence goes on from CAMPCG010000176.1 coordinate 4,440, forward strand.
CAGCCTCGGCCAGGAAGAAGTTGATGAGGGCGCGCTGCAGCTGTGCTCCCTTGCCGATGTAGACGGGGAACCCGGCACCGGTAATCTTCACGCCCAGGTCGAAGTCTATGAGGTTGTATTTCTTGGCCAGCTCCCAGTGCGGCAGGGGGTTCTCTATGCCCAGCGTGGGGTTCACCGTCCAGTTGCCCACGGTGTCGGCCTCGGTACACTCCTTGAGGTTCGACTTCACCACGCGGTTATCCTCGGCGGCGCGTCCCTCGGGCACCTCGTCGTAGGGAATGTTCGGTATGGTGCAGAGCAGGCGGTTCATCTCCTCCTGGGCCTGGTTCATCTGGTCCTCCAACTGCTTGTTGGTGTCCTTCGTGTGGGCCACCTGTGCCTTGATGGCCTCGGCCTCGTCCTTCTTGCCCTGCTTCATCAGTGCTCCAATCTGTGCGGCCATCTTCTTGGCCTCGCTCAGGTTGGCATCCAGCTGCTGCTGGGCCTCACGGCGGCGCTTGTCGATGGCCATCACCTCGGCGATGGCCTCGCGTGCTCCTGCAAAGTGTTTCTTCTCCAGACCGGCAATGACGCGCTCGGTCTGCTCGGTAATCAGTTTCAGTGTAAGCATGATGTATATTTTACTGTTTTACTATTTACGGCTTGTCGTTGTTAAACATTGGATCATTGGGAGATGCCTTTCCACTATGGTTCGTAAGATCAAACCAGTAGGCAGGTATTCCTCCAAAGGCTGGCTCGTACTTGAACTCTGTTGAATACTCTATATCGTAATCCGTGTGGAAATAATATTCACCGTTTTTCAACTCCACTTTGTATGGAGCGAGTCGATTAAGAATATTTAGTTCAAGCTCATTCATTTCTGGTCAACAAGAATTGTTTCCAATGCTTTTATTTTCTCCTCTCGGTATTTTCTATGAGCACGGATAGCCTTTATGAAACAGCCAGGCTTGAACTCCGGTTTAATGATGGGGGTGGCTTCACAGACCATCATGGAGTCGTATGAACCTATCTGATAGAATGGGTCATATCTGGCACGTTCTGCTTCCTGCTGCCAGTATTCCTCTTCGCGGGCTATGCGCTCACGCTTCTCTTGTTGGTAGGCAAGCTGCCGCCGCATGGCGTAACGCAACTTTCCGACAGAAGAGTCTAATTCAACAGCCCTTATTTCCATAATCGCAGTGTTTTATGTTTTACGGCTGCAAAGGTACGACAAATCGGGCGGACTGCCAAACAATCGGCTCGTTTTTTCACAATACATTTTCTGTCATTGACCACTTTTTTGAAAATTTACAAACCACGACAGTGTTTGTACAAACTATGTCGGCGTTTGTACAAACTACGACGACGTTTGTACAAACTACGACGTAGTTTGAAGATTGTCCCAACCCTTTCCCTGTTTAAAGTACGGGTAAAAACAACTTTTTAACGGCTTTTTCTCATCATCAGAACCGAAAGGAAGGCCACGACCATAATGTCCGCCGTATCTGGAAGATGGAGGAGATGGATGCCGACCATGTGAAGGCCCCCCCGGAGTCTACAATAAAAAAACGCCGGGGCCTTTTGACGGGCTCCGGCGGATGTTATCAGAAGTGGGGGAAAGACGTTATTTCAGCCCCAGTTTGGTCTTCACCTGTGCCGTGATGTCGGTGGAGAGGGTGGTGCTGATATAGGGTATGGAGTTGGTGGTCATGATGTAGACATATCCACCCTCCTGGCCGATGGCCTTGACGGCGTCGAGCATCTTCTGCTGGATGGCGGCCATCTTCTCCTGCTCAGCCTTCTGCAGGGCCTGCTGGTTGTCCTGAAGGCTCTCCTGGTACTTCTGGTAGGAGTCCTGGATTTCCTGCTGGCGGCGCTGCTTGATGTTGTCGGGCAGGGTGGCCTGCTCCT
>CAMPCG010000177.1 GCA_946644025.1 uncultured Prevotellaceae bacterium
GCATCGTGCCTTACACCCTGCCCGGCTCTAACGAGCTGGCCGAGCGCACACTGAACGAGCTGGAGGACTACGACGTGGTGATGTGGGAGAAGCACGGCGTCTTTGCCAAGGGCAAGGACGTGATGGACGCCTTCGACCAGATCGACGTGCTGTCGAAGAGCGCCAAGATATACATCGACGCCCGCTGCATGGGCTTCGAGCCCGAAGGCATGAGCGACGAGCAGATGGCCGAGATGACACGGGCCTTCAACCTGCCAAGGTAATTTCCTCGAACAGAAGGTATAATACAAGACAAGCGAGATTCCCTGCAAGCGCTGCGAACAGGGAGTCTCGCTTGAATCGTTATAAGGGGTTCAGCGTTTCTCAGCAGAAGCGGATGTCGGCAATGACCTGCGCGCCGACGTAATCGTTGAGCAGCCGCACGAACTCCTGGCGGCGCATACTCAGGTCGGCACGAAGGGCGGGCGCAGAGAGGCGCACGAAAAGGGTCTGGTTGCGTATGCTCACACCGGTGGTGTAGCGCGCAATGGCCGGGCCCGCTATCAAGGGCCACGACTCGACGAGCCGCTTCTGCTGCAGCGGGGTCTCAAGGCCCTGCACGCGCAGGTTGCGCATGACGAGCTGACTAATCTGATGGACGTCGCGTTTAAACATTGCTACTAACTAATTGCGGGATGTCGGGATGTCGGGATGTCGTTATATCGTTATCTCGTTATCTCGAAATATCGTTATATCGAGATATCGATATATCGAAATATCGTTATATCGAAATATCGTTATATCGAAATATCGTTATATCGAAATATCGATACATCGATACATCGAGATATCGATATAACGACACGGCGCGGCCTTGCGCGGCCTAATCACGTCACCACGCCGCCCTCTACGTGGAACAGGCGGTAGTCGAAGTCTCCGTGGCGTAGAATCTGGTCGATGTGGTCGCGGTTGGTGTCGGTGATGAAGATCTGTCCGAACTGCTCGCCCGAGACGAGGCCGATGATTTGCTCCACACGGTTGGCGTCGAGCTTGTCGAAGATGTCGTCGAGCAGCAGCAGGGGCGTGGTGGTGTTCCCGTTGCTGCTAAGGTAGTCGAATTGGGCCAGCTTCAGCGCCACGACGTAGGTCTTTATCTGTCCCTGGCTGCCCTCGCGGCGCATGGGCTGTCCGTCGAGCAGCATCTCCAGGTCGTCGCGGTGGATGCCGTGCAGCGAGTAGCCCACGGCAAGGTCTTTGGCCCGGTCGCGGCGTATGACGTCGAGCAACGGTCCGCGCTGGCAGTGAGACACATAGCCGAGCGACACCCGCTCACGACTGCCCGATATGCGGGCGTAGAACTGCTCGAAGTGGGGCATGAGGCGGTTGATGAAGTCCTGCCGCTTCTGGTAGATTGTCTCGCCCTCCTGTGCCATCTGTTCCTCCCACAGGCCCAGCAGGTCGGGGTCGGGCGGCGTGTCCTCCTGCTTCAGCATGGCATTTCGCTGCTGCAGGGCTTTGTTGTAGCGGTTGAGCGTGGCGATGTACGTGCGGTCCATCTGGGCGATGACCACGTCCATCAGCCGCCGCCGCTCCTCGCTGCTGCCCTCTATGAGCTGAGTGTCGCCGGGCGAGACGTTCACAATGGGTATGAGCCCAATGTGCTCGCTCAGCCGCTTGTACTCCTTCTTGTCGCGCTTGAAGTGCTTCTTCATGCCGCGCTTCATGCCGCAGTAGATGTGCATGTCGCCTTCAGAGGAGTCGTTGTAGTCGCCCTCCAGCACCATGAACTCCTCGTCGTGGCGAATGACCACCGAGTCCTGAGTGGTATGGGCCGAATGACAGAACGACAGGAAGTAGATGGCGTCGAGCACATTGGTCTTGCCCGCCCCGTTCTGGCCCACGAAGCAGTTGATGTTGGGCGAAAAGTCGAGACTGGCCTCGGCAATGTTCTTGTAGTTGAGTATGGACAGACGATTGAGCGTCACGGAGAATTAAGATTTAACGGGATTAACGACATTTCGAGATAACGAGATAACGACATTTCGATATAACGATATTACGATATAACGAGATATCGATATAACGAGATAACGATATTACGACACGCCCTTGAGATTTATCTTCACTTTTCTGTCTTCACGATTTTTGTCTTTGGCAGTTCGCGGTTGCGGCGGTTCACTACCGTCACCACGGCCTGAGCCAGATTGATGAAGGCCTGTCCCGTCATCGTCATGGTGTCGGCCTTCGCGGCGACGGGAAGGCCCTCGTCGCCACTGTCGCAGATGCCCTGCACGAGCGGAATCTGTGCCAGCAATGGCAGATGCATCTCCTCGGCCAGGCGCTTGCAACCCTCGCGGCCGAAGATGTAGTAACGGTTCTGGGGCAGCTCGGCGGGAGTGAACCACGCCATGTTCTCCACCAGTCCCAGTATGGGCACGTTCACCTTCTCGTTGCGGTACATGTCAATGCCCTTGCGGGCGTCGGCGAGCGCCACCTGCTGGGGTGTCGACACGATGACGGCCCCGGTGATGGAGAGCGTCTGGAGCAGCGTAAGGTGGATGTCGCTGGTGCCCGGCGGCGTGTCGAGTATGAAGTAGTCCAGCTCGCCCCAGTCGGCATCGGCGATGAGCTGCTTCAGTGCACTCGTGGCCATGCCGCCGCGCCAGAGCGTAGCCGTGGTGGGCGAGACGAAGAAGCCTATCGAGAGCAGCTTCACACCATACTGCTCGATAGGCTCTATCAGGTCTCGTCCGTCGACCTTCACGGCGTAGGGGCGGGCATCCTCCACATGGAACATCTTGGGCACGGAGGGGCCGAAAATGTCGGTGTCGAGCAGGCCGACGCTATAGCCCAGCCGCGCCAGGGCGATGGCCAGGTTGGCGGCCACGGTGCTCTTCCCCACCCCACCCTTTCCGCTGCTCACGGCGATGATGTTCTTCACGCCGGGCAGCAGCTGGTCGGCCTCGGGACGGGGCTTAGACTTAAACTCGGTCTCGATATTGACCACCACGTCCTGGCCGCAGTGGTAGTGTATGGCGGCCTCGGCAGCCTTCACCGTCGACCGCAGGAAGGGGTCGGTGTCGCGCGGGAAGAGCAGCACCACCTTCACCTGCCAGGGCTCGCCGTCGGTCTGAGGGGCCGAGACGGCAGGGGTGTCGGCAAGCATCTCGCTTTCAATCAGGTTTTTCTTCGTGCCGGCGTAGGTGACCGTGGCCAGCGCGTCGACAATCATTTTAGGATATAGAACCATAGGGATTTACAATTATATGGATTTACTATTATTATTTACTTTTCCTGGATGATTTGGCTCCACGCCTTGCTGAGGGCGGTCATGCTGGGGAAGAGCATGTCGGCGCCCTGGCTTAGGAGTGCCTCGTCGGGCAGCGGCCCCGTGTTCACGGCGATGGTGAAGCACCGTGCGGCCACGGCGGCGGCCACTCCCAGGGGTGCGTTCTCCACCACGATGGTCTGCCAGGGCTGTAGGTGGCCCATCTTCTCCATACCCATGAGGTAAGGTTCGGGGGCGGGCTTTCCGCGCTCCACGTCGTAGGCCGTGACGATGTGCTGCTCCGTGAGGTAACGGCCGAAGTCGTTCAGCAACCGCGCTATCAGGGGCCGCTGACCGCTGCCCGTGACGATGCCTATGCCCAGCCCGCTGGCGGCTATCTGAGCCATCAGCTCGAGCACACCCGGCATGACGGGCGGCAGGGGCTTCATGGCGTGAAAGATGCTCGACTTCAGGTCGTACATCTCCTGTGCCTGCTCCTGCGTGATGTCCTCGCCTCGCTCCTTCTTCACCAGCTGCCTCACGGTGTCTATGCCCCGCGCACCCTCGGTGGCGTAGGCATCGGCGGCGGTCATCGTCAGCCCATAGTGGGCCATCGACTGCTGCCAGGCCACGGCATGATAGGACATGGAGTCGTAGCACACACCGTCCATATCGAACAGCACGGCTCGCGGACGAAGCACGGAAAAGCCCGTACGGGCAAGGTAATTACTGATAGCATCTGTCATAGTACGTGCAAAGGTACGAAGATTCCACGACCCCAACAAGTTAATTCCTATTTTTCAGAATTATTTAACGAAATTCCCCTTCCCCAGCCCTGTCCGTTTATTGCCCCCCGTCAGGAGCGGCAGCTACTGTTTTCCGCTGAAATGAAAAGGAAAACGCATTTTTCCTTTGCGTTTCGCTCGACTTTTAGTAACTTTGCGCTTTACAAGCGCGAAGTTACTCCGTCTCGGCAAAAAAAAGAATAAATTCTTTTGTTATGCGCTCGACTTTTCGTAACTTTGCCACCGCAACTAAAACCTGAAGTTATTGAATACTGAAAAACAGATGGCGACAGCCGCTGCCGAGTTTGCCAAGCGGTGGAAAGGCAGAGGGTATGAAAGGGGCGAGTCGCAGCAAATATCTGAAGGACGACCTGAAGGCTTTTCCCTACACCAACGGCGGACTGTTTGAAAAGCCGATAGAGATTCCGCAGTTTACCGAGGAGCCGTCATTCAGGCTTACGGATTTGACGCTGACTTCGCTGACGCAGAGAATGAACCGCTCGTCGTGGCAGAATTGTTCAAGCTATATCAATCACTGACAGATGTGGAAAGTATTACCTAAACAACCTTTATACAACTTTAATTATTATGGAGACAAAAATCATCGGACTGGCCAGCGACCACGCCGGCTTCCAACTGAAACAGTTTGTGAAGAAGTATTTAGACGAGAAGCACCTGGAGTATAAGGACTACGGCACCTTCAGCGAGGAGTCGTGTGACTACTCCGACTTCGGCCACGCCCTTGCCCGCGGCATTGAGCAGGGTGAGGTGTACCCCGGCATCGCCATCTGCGGTTCGGGCGAGGGCATCAACATGACGCTCAACAAACACCAGTCCATCCGCGCCGGACTGTGCTGGATACCTGAGATTGCACACCTCATACGCCAGCACAACAACGCCAACGTGCTCGTCATGCCCGGACGCTTCATCGACGAGGACATGGCCCGCCGAATCATGGACGAGTTCTTCGCCACCGACTTCGAGGGCGGACGCCACCAGAGGCGCATCGACAAGATTCCCGTCGGATGAAGGGATGGTGCGCCGGGCGGCTATGTCTCAATATTCCATGGCAAACGCAAGTTTGCTGGCCCACACGACTGAAGGGGGCAAATCTGAAAGCCTTTGCAACATATCTGCAACCCGATGACTGGGGAATAGCCTAACTTTGCACGAAAAAACAAGAAAAAGATGAAGAAGAGACTGTTTCCCATTATCGTTAGTGCAATGTTTCTCACTGCTCCCGTCATGGCCCAGCCCGCTGGAGGCTTCGGCGGAATGCAGCTGCCTGAAGTGAAGCTGGAGACCAGCCAGCAGTGGAAGGACGTGAACTACGCCGCCGACGGCCAGGCGTTCCACACGTGCGACATCTACCTGCCCAAGGAGAAGCGCGACTCCTACCCCGTGGTGATACACATCTACGGCAGCGCCTGGTTCAACAACAACGGCAAGGGTGCCGCCGACCTGGGCACCATCGTCAAGTCGCTGCTCTCGGCGGGCTATGCCGTAGTGTGTCCCAACCACCGTTCGAGCATGGACGCCAAGTGGCCGGCCCAGCTGCACGACATACGCGCCGTCATTCGCTTTGTGCGCGGTGAGGCCGCTAAGTATCATTTCGATCCGCGCTTCGTGGCCATCAGCGGCTTCTCCTCGGGCGGACACCTGGCCTCGACGGCTGCCACCACCAGTGGGCAGAAGTCGGCCACGGTGGGCAAGGTGAGCCTCGACCTGGAGGGCACGCTGGGCACCCATCTCAGCCAGCCGAGCACGGTGAGCGCCGCCTGCGACTGGTCGGGCCCCGTCGACCTGACGGCCATGGCGTGTGGCGACCATCTCCAGATGGGCGACAACAGCCCCGAGGACGTGCTGCTGGACTCCAAGCTCAGCCGCGAGCCCGACAAGTACCGCAGCCTCAGCGCAACCACATACGTAACGAAGGACTGTCCGCCCGTCATCATCTTCCACGGCGAGAAGGACAACGTCGTGCCCTGCTGTCAGGGCAAATATTTCTATGGCACGCTGATGGCCGCCGGGGTGAAGACCGAGGCCACCTTTGTGCCCGAAGGCGGCCACGGCATGGGCATGTATTCCGAAGAGAACCTGCGCCGCATGGTGCGCTTCCTCGACGATGCCCGCCGCAGCAACGACCTGCGCCTCGACTCGCTGCTCCTGCAGTCGGCACTACGCGACGACAAGCCCGTCAACCTGCCGCTCTTCCAGACCAAGTACACCGCCGACCCGTCGCCGCTCGTCGTGGGCGACACGCTCTTCCCCTACACCTCTC
>CAMPCG010000178.1 GCA_946644025.1 uncultured Prevotellaceae bacterium
TGATGGCGTCGTCGCTGACGTCGCCACGGCTGCTGAACGGCTCCTCGGCCTTTACCTCCGGGCTGAAGTCGCCGCTATGGCCCCCTTGCTGGCGATAGTGCAGCGCCGAGAGTCCGCGGTAGAGGGTGGTCTGGGTGCCGCTGAGGGTGCCGTCGGCCGAAAGACGGGCATCGACGACGGTGCTGGTCTCCCGCTTCGACACCTTCTGCAGGTTCACCCACTGGCTCTGACGGTTCTTCAGCACCATACGGGCCTTCTCTACCAGCAGCACCTCGGGCAGGGTGTTCAGCCAGCCGTCCTTGCCCGAAGCGTCGAGATAGATGTTGCCACCCGACGGCATGACGACGCCCACGATGAAGGTAGAGAGCTTGAGCAGCGAAGGGAAGTTATAGGGCAGTTGCCCCAGGTCGCGCGTTCGCAGCACCACGGGGGCTGCCGTCAGCCCTGCGTCGTGGAGCGACTGGATGAGCAGCAGGTTGATGTCGGCATTGGAGCCCTCGCCCTTCTGCAGCGTCTCGGCGGTCGGCGCGGGGCTCAGCTCGTACTTGCCGTTCCACTTCACTCGACTCGTCACCAGCCTATAGACCGCGGCCACACGCTCACGCAGGTCGGCAATGGCCCCGGCCTCCTTCAGCTCGTCGGCCAGGGGGCTGTGGTCGTTCAGGTGGTTGCCCAGGTCGTCGGAGCCGAGAATCATCTCGTCTACCTGCTCCCAGGTCTTAGCGAAGTCCATCTGGTTCATGCCCCGCAGCCGGTACTCCTTCAGCTCGGCAGTGATGCCGGCGCAGTAGTCCTGCAGGTTCCACACGTAGTCATCCTTGGCAAGGCCCTTCAGGTCGCGGCCCTCGTAGACGTAGTGGTTGGTATTGACATACATGGGGTTGGTCAGCGGGTCGCTCTCCACCTTATATTGCAGCGTGCCCACGGTGCAGGTGTAGGTCAGGCGCTGTATGCCGTGGTCCTCGATGTTGAATATCAGGTAGTTGGGAATGTTCATGTCCAGCTTGGCATAGACCACGGGAATCTCGCACTGGGCATACCAGTCGCGCAGCTGCCAGAACAGCTGACTATGAATTTTGTATTCGTACTCGATGACCGTGCCTACCCTGACGTCGGGCACGGTGAACTCTACAACGTAGTTCTGGTCGTCCAGCTTCGTGGTCTTGATGTCACTTTTCTTGAGCGACGTCTTCTTCACCTTGCCGCCCTCCAGGTTGAAGGCTGTGGCCTTGATGCCCTCCACGCTCTCGTCGCCGTCGGTGCCGAAGACGCCGTCGGACATGGAGCCGTCCTGCTCCATGAAGGCCGAGCTGCCGCTCTTGGCATCCATCGGAATGGTCATGAACGAGCTTCTCAGACCCATGATGTTGTTGCCCACGGTCATGTTCTTCTGATAGTGTACGGCGACCTTGGCAAATCGGGCGCCGCCAGGCTTGAGCACCTTCAGCCGCACCTTCTCATGGTAGTCCACCAGATAGCTGATGGTCTGCACGGTGTAGGTCACATCGGTCAGCCGGCAGAGCACCACGGCCTCGGCATCGGGTTCGGCCGCGTAGACCGTCATCTGCAGCTCTTCCTGCGTGGGCTTGCCAAACTTCATGTTAGGTTGCTCCTGAGCCGAAGCTATCGATGGCAAAACCGAAAAAAGAATAGCCAGAACAAATGCTTCCAATTTCATGTTACGGATGATAAAATGATAATAATCTGGATGCAAAGGTAACAATAAATAATGATATTAGCCTAATTTACACGACTTTTTGCACTTAAAAGTCGCTTTTTCTTTGTCAGTAAAATAATTATTCGTACTTTTGCCAAAGAAATTAAACATTTTAACCCAGTTATAAACCAAAAAGAATGATTATGAAAAAGTATTTTGCTATCCTGATGATGATGCTCGTCGGCACTACGGCCACCTTTGCCGAAGAGGGCGACAAGTGGGCCGGTATAAACCTCAACTACGGTGTGCATAGCAAGTTCAAGAACTTCGGTATCGGCGGTAAGTTCCAGTATGAGATTAAGCCCAACCTGCGTTTGGAGGCAGCTGCCAACTACTTCTTTAAGAAGAAGGTGAGTGAAGAATATGGCGACTACAATGCCTCGCAGTGGGACGTCAACGTCAATGCCCAGTACCTCATCCACATTGCCGACAGGATGAATGTCTACCCCATCATCGGTCCGTCCATCATGACCTACAAGGTGGGCGACAACATCGTCGGAACCGGCTACCACACCCGCTTCGGCGTGAACATCGGTGCCGGATGGGAGTATGAGGTGAACGACGAGATCAAGCTAAACTTCGACTTCAAGTACCAATACCTGAAGGACATCGACCGCCCCGTCTTCGCCATCGGTGCCTGCTACAAACTGTAGCCACAAACTTTACAGAGATTGTTGCGGAAGTCCTCCGATGGGCTTTTCCGCAGGGTTTTAAGACATCGTCTGATTGAGATTCTGTAAGTACATACTTTTACTCTTGCTTTATAGCATAGCCCTGGCCCTCCATGCCGACGACAAGCCGGGGAGGGCCAGTGCGCTTTATGAGTTGCGGGGCATCGTGCTCGACGCCGACACCCAGCAGCCTATAGAGTTCGCCTCGGTGCTGCTCGCCGAGAGCGGACTGTGGGCCATCACGGGAGAGAAGGGAGAATTCAACGTCAAGGGTGTGCCAAGAGGAAAGAACACGCTCACCATTCAGTGCCTGGGCTACCAGAAACGCTCATGGCCGCTGAACGTGGAGCGCGACATTGACAACCTGACGTTCCGACTGCACACCAACAACCTGAAGCTCGACGAGGTGACCGTCACGGCAAGACGCAAGCAGGACGAGGCCACCACCAGCTACACCATCGACCGCACCACACTCGACCAGCAGCAAATCATCAATATCTCCGACATCAGTACCCTGCTGCCCGGCGGCAAGACCGTCAACCCCTCGCTGATGAACGACACGCGCATGGCCCTGCGCAGCAGTGCGCTGGAGAAGGGCAACGCCAGCTTCGGAACAGCCATAGAGGTGGACGGGCTGCGGCTGGACAACAACGCCGCCAGCGGAGAGACGACGGGCGCATCGACACGCACCGTCAGCGCCAGCAACGTGGAGAGCGTAGAGGTGGTAACAGGCATACCGTCAGTTGAATATGGCGACTTGAGTAACGGAATCGTAAAAGTGCAGACCCGGCGCGGAAAGTCGCCCTTTATCGTCGAGGGAAGCCTTAACCAGCATACCCGCCAGGTGGCCGTGAGCAAGGGGTTCGACCTGGGCCGACGGGAGGGTGTGCTCAACGCTTCGGCGGAACATGCCCGCTCGTTTGCCGATGCCGCCTCGCCCCACACTGCCTACCAGCGCAACAGCCTCTCGCTGCACTACATGAACGTGTTCTTCAAACAGGCCATGCCGCTGACGCTCAACGTAGGACTTAAAGGCAACGTCGGCGGCTACGACAGTGAGGCCGACCCCGACGAGCAGCTGGACGACTACACCAAGACACGCGACAACGCCCTGCGTTCAACGCTCGACCTGCAGTGGCTGCTTAACCGTCCGTGGCTCACCAACTTACAGCTTTCGGCTTCATTCTCCTATCAAGACCGGAAGCAGGAGACTTACGCCCACACCAGCAGCGCCTCTACACAGCCCTACATCCACGCCATGGAGCAGGGCTACAACATGGCCACTCCTCACCATGCAGCCACCATTTCCTCCCCGTCAGAGGAGGGCATCATCCTCGGCCCTACCGGCTATTGGTACGTGCGCAGCTACCACGACTCCAAGCCGCTGTCATGGAGCGCAAAGCTCAAGGCCGACTGCAACCGCCGCTTTGGCCGAGTGACCAACCGCCTTGCAGCAGGAGTCCAATACCAGGCCAGCCGCAACAACGGGCGCGGCACCTACTACGAAGACATTGCCCTGGCCCCCACCTGGCGCGAATACCGGCTCGACGAGCTGCCCGCCATGCACAACCTTGCTTTCTACGCCGAGGACAAGGTCATCATTCCCCTCGCCCGGCAACACGCTCGCACCACTTCACTGGAGCTCACCGCCGGACTGCGCGACGACATCACCATGATCAGCGGCTCCAGCTATGGCACGGCGAGCAGTCTGTCGCCACGCTTTAACAGCCGCCTTGTCTTCTGGCGCTCACAGCGCAAACGCTGGGTGAGCGACCTGGAGATACACGCCGGATGGGGCAAGAGCGTCAAGCTGCCGTCGTTTCAGGTGCTCTACCCCTCGCCGGCCTACAGCGACCTGCTCGCCTTCGCCTCGACGTCGACCGCCGACAACGTCTCCTACTATGCCTACCACACTTACCCCTCAAAGGCCCAATACAATCCCGGGCTGCAGTGGCAGTACACTCACCAATGGGACCTCGGTATCGAGTTTACCGTTAAAGGTACGCGCGTGAGTCTTTCGGCCTTCCACCACAAGACCCACAACTCGTACATGGCCACCAAGACCTACACGCCCTTCGCCTACCGCTACACCAACCAGACCGCTGCACAGCAAAGCGGCATACCCGTGGCCAACCGCGTGTTCGGCATAGACCACGAGACGGGGACGGTCACCGTGAGCGACGCTTTCGGCGTCCTTCCCCCCAAGGAACTGCCCTACACCGACAAGCACACCTACGTATTGAACCAACACTACATAAACGCCACTCCACTAAGCCGTTATGGACTGGAATGGACCGTAGACTTCGCCCGGATAAAGGCGCTGCGCACCCAGCTGCGACTGGACGGCAACTACTATTACTACAAGAGCACCGACGACACCTTCTTCGCCGACGTGCCGATGGGCATCAGCAACGTGACGAGCAGCGGACAGCCGTTCCAGTACATAGGCTACTACCGGGGCACGAGCGTTACCTCGGCCGGCAGCAGCGCGTCGGCATCGGTGAGCAACGGAGCACTGCAGAAACAGCTGAACCTCAACGCCACCATCACCACCCACATTCCCCGCATACGACTCATCGTGGCCCTGCGGCTGGAGACGACGCTCTACAGTTTCCGACGTTCGCTGAGTCAGCAGGCCGACGGCTCGGCTCGCGGCTTCATGCTTGACGACACTGACGGGACAGACCCCGTGTCGGCCCTCTACACAGGCGCCCCCTACGACGGCGTGACCGAGAACAAGTTCGTGGTGGTCTACCCCGAGTATTACTCCACGTGGGAGAAACCCTCGGAGCTGATTCCCTTTGCCGAGGCCTTCCTGGCCGCGAAGGAGGGCGACCAGAAGCTCTACAACGACCTGTCGCAGCTCATCGTGCGCTCGAACTACGCCTACACCATGAATCCCAACCGCCTCTCGGCCTACTACTCGGCCAACATCAGCGTGACGAAGGAGATAGGCGACCACATCAGCCTCTCGTTCTACGCCAACAACTTCTTCAACAACATGCGGCAGGTGCACTCCTCGCAGACCGACCTCTACACCTCGCTCTTCGGCAGCTCATACATACCCAGCTACTATTACGGACTATCGCTGAGACTGAAGTTATGAAACGATTGCTATATATAATAATAGGTATAGGACTGACGCAAGCGTGCCAGTACGACGAGAGTCTCGACGTATGCACGCTCACCGTGCGGCTGGTCTATCCCGAGAACACCATCGAGCCTTACGCCGGGGCACGGGTGGAGCTGAAAGCCATCGGCCACAACGCCGTGTTCGTGGACTCGACCGACGCCAGCGGCACCGCCCGCTTCACCGTAACGCCTGGCATCTACGAGGCCAGCAGCACGTCACAGTTCCTCGACAGCACGACGGCTACCTGGTGGCGATACAACTTCAACGGCGTGAAAAGCATGATTATCGTCTCGCCCGACAGCACGAACCACACCGACATCACACTGAAATCATCAAGGAAACGAGTTATACATTAAGACAAAGAAGCTATGAAACAGAATCTGAAGCTCATTATTTGTAGCATACTGCTCACCCTCCCTGCCACGGCGCAGACCGACCAGAATGTGGACCAGCTCATCATCAAGGAAGTGTACTGCGGCGGCTGCCCGAAGGACGAGGGCAGCGATTTCTTCCACATGGACAAGGGCATCGTGCTCTACAACAACTGTCCGGAGCGCATCGTGGCCACGAACCTCTGCATCGGAATGGCCACGCCCTACAATGCAGAGGCCAACAGCATCGGCAGCATCTACGACAAGGACGGACAGCTGGTCTATGAGGACGAGGGATTCATCCCCGCGCAGAACGGCATCTGGTATTTCCCCGCCACGCTCGAAATTGAGCCTTTCAGCAAGGTGGTGGTCAACGTTCACGGAGCCATCGACAACACCAAGACCTACTCACAG
>CAMPCG010000179.1 GCA_946644025.1 uncultured Prevotellaceae bacterium
CTGCCGGCGGTTCTGCTGATAGCCGACGAGCACCTTCAGCGCACCGTCGCCGATGAAGAACGAGTTGTCGAGGGCGGCCTTGTAGTGATAGATCTTCTGGTAGGCCTCCGACGGTTCCAAATGTCCCAGCGCGTCGCGACCGCCGCCGACAAGTCCGGGCTTGATGTGGTAGCCCGAAAGCTTCAGGTGGCTGTAGCCCCACGGCTGGTTCACACCGAGCATACCCGTCAGTGCCCGCTCATGGAACTGCGTGCCGCTGACGCGTCCGTCCTCCTTATTCTTATAGTCGCCGGCGTCCTTCTCGCTCCAACGCCAGTTCCACACCACGCCCTGCCGGTTGCCGGCAAAGTTCACGGTGTAGTCGTAGAGCTGCTGGTTGGTCTGGTACTCGCCGCCCACGCTCGCCGCCATCTTTCCCTGCGGCATCACGGGAGCCTCGTGCATCACCAGCACGCCGGCCAGGGCGTCGGAGCCATACATCAGCGAGGCCGGGCCCTTCAGTATCTCTATGGAGTGGACACTCTGGGCGTCGATCTCTATGCCGTGCTCATCGCCCCACTGCTGCCCTTCCTGGCGTATGCCGTCGTTGACGGTGACAATGCGGTTGTAGCCCAAACCGCGGATGACGGGCTTCGAGATGCCGCTGCCCGTGGTAATCTGGCTGACGCCGGGCTGGCGCGAGACGGCATCGATGATGTTGGTCGACGGCGTCTCCTGCAGGGAGCGGGCGCTGACGACGCTCACGGGCGACGGCGTGCGGTAGGCCAGCGACTGGCCGGTCAGTCCCGTCACCACCACCTCGCCGAGCATGGCGTTGTTCTCGTGCAGCACAAAGTCGCGCGTCGTCGTGGTGTGCAGGTCGATGGTCTCTATGATGGTCTGGTGGCCCACGAAGCTCACCTGAATGGTGGTTTTTACTACTGGCAGGCGGTCAACGACGTAGCGCCCTTCGGCATCGGTCACGGTGCCGACTTTCAGCACGGGAAAATAGACACTGGCCCCGACCACGGGCTCGCCATCAACGGCATCGGTCACTTGTCCCCGCAGCACGGTGTGGTTGGCTAAGGGACTGGCTGTCACTGCCATGCACAGGCATAGCAATGACAAAACAATATATAATGGTTTCATTATGATTCTGTTTATGTTACTTTAGGAGTTGAGGAGTTGGGGAGGTAACGGTAGAATACCAGCTTACAGCGGTAGTCAGCCGGCACGGCACTAAAGCCCCAGAGGGACTGAACAGCGGTAGTCAGCCGGCACGGCACGAAAGCCCCAGAGGGGCTTAACAGCGGTAGCCAGCCGTTTTAACGGCTGGTGGATGACCTGCTGGTGGACAAGCGTGCCTTTAGGTACGCGACCACAATGGATGTCGCTGCTGATGTCGCGTACCTAAAGGCACGCTTTCTACCGCCGACGCTATACCAGCCGTTAAAACGGCTGGCTACCCTTGTCTTGCCCCTATGGGGCAGGGCTAAACGCGCGACGACTGACGGGGCTGTGCTACCATAAGGGCGGAGCGCGCGTCGACTGACGGGCAATGGCTGCCACCGGAACGCGCTGAGACGGCCATAGCACACTGCCCAAACATAAACGTAAGACAAAAGCTATTCCTATGACAGCGGCGGGCACGTACTGCAGCGTCGTCAACTGGCAAAGCACGCAGTCGTGCAGGTGGAAGGTCTGGGCCGTGATGTGGCCGGCATGCGGCTCGTGGTGGACGCACTGGTAGCAGGCATCCTCCACGTACACCGCACCGCGGTGCACATGCAGCATCGTCAGCAGGAGCAGCGGCAGATAGACTGCCAGCAGCGCCCTCGCCACAAGACTTCTACGCTGTCTGTTTAGTATCACGGCTGCAAAGGTACACAAAAAAGCCGAAAGCACAAAGCTTTCGGCCTAAAAAGTTTAGTTTAGGGGAGGAGGCAGGGGGAGTCAGAGCCCCCCAGACTCTCTCCTTGATGAAAGGGGAGCGGCTGCCGCCTACTCTACGCCGGCCATGATGTTGGTGATGGCCACGATGTCGCCGATGCCCACCTCGGTGTCGCCGTTCACGTCGGCACGCTCGCGGATAATGGGATCGCTCTCTGCGCCGGCCATGACGTTCGTGACGGCCACAATGTCGCCGATGCCCACCTGGCCGTCGCCGTTAACGTCGCCTTTGAGCAGTCCGACGGGCTCGATGATCACCTCAGTCGTAACGATGTTGCCGCCGGCGTCGCGCAGATGCTTGTTGTCGAAGGTGGCGCCTTCGGGCTGGGTGATGGCGCAGCCCTTCAACTGCAATGTGGCGAAGTAACCGATGGACGTTGAAGTGCCAGTGGCATGGATGGTGGCATTGTCAATGATGAGATTCTCGTTGTTGCCGTAGCCGTGAATACCATACTTGCCCGATGCATTCACAGAGCAGTCGCTGATGGTGAGTGTCACTTCCGTACCATTACTATTATAGACGTAGACACAGCCTTTGCCTACAGTCATCGTGGCGCTGCCACTGCCGCTGATGTTCAAATCGCTGACACTCCAGATGCCGTAGTTGCCTGCCGTGATGATGTTGTCACCCTCGAGGACGATGTTGAGTGCATCACCCTGGTTGTTGATGACAACGCCGGTGTAGTCAAGGGTGGCATCGGTCAGTGTCAGCGTCCGCGTTTCTGGGTCGAAGGTCACCTTGCCGCCCTTGACGCCGGTGAAGCCGTTGCTGGGCGTGATGAGCTTATAGTTGGCTGCAGTGATGGCCTTGCCGGCAATATTCACCTGGTAGCTATCCTTTTTTGCTTCCGTCAGGTAGCCGGGGTTGGTGCTGGGTCCGCCGTCGACGTGGGCGTAGGCTGCATCGACGTGGCTGCTGTTGTACGTCGTACCCTTACCGCCGACGAGCTTGGTGGAGCCCTTGAACATGTCGGCCGAGTAGGTCACCGACGCCATGCTCCAGTTGTTGCCCACGGTGATGGTCTTCAGGTAGTAGCAGGCCTGGAACATGCCGTCCGTCCGCTTCACCTTGTCGGTGTCGAAGTAAGAGATGTCGAGGGTGGTGAGGGGATAGTTGTAGAACATGTAGCTCATGTATTCCACCCGACTGGTATTCAGGTACTCCATACCCTCGATGTCCTTCAGGCTGGTCATGAAGTAGAACCAGTACGATGTCTTCGTGGGGCGGCAGTCGACGAACGAGGGGTCGAACACGACGTGCTCCGTCGACTCGCGATAGGTGCTCCAACCGGGGGAGTTGCTGGTATAGTCGAAGTTGTAGACCTTGCCCTCGCGCTTGTGATACTTGCCGTCGTAGTAGAAGGTCAGCGTGCCGTCGTCGTAGATGGCATAGCCCCTATACGACAGGTAGCCGGGCTGGATGTCCCTGTCCACACGGGCGTACTCGCCATTGACGTGTTGGGCGTCGTAGGCCGTACCGATGCCACCGACCAGGCTGGTGCAGTTGGTGAACATTTGAAAAGCAGGTTCTCCTCCATTGTAGCTCACCAAGCCTTCGGTGGTCCAGTCCTCGCCGACGATAATCTTGGTCAGGGCCGTACAGCCGCGGAACATCCACTGCATGCTCTCCACCTTGCGGGTATCGAAGTTGCTCAAGTTGAGTGCTGTCAGGCTTGAGCAGCCGTCGAACATGTCGGTCATGTCGACCATCTCGCTGGTGTTGAGATATTCCAGACCGCTGAAAGACTTCAGGTTATTCATGCCTTTGAACCAACCGGTGCCAAACACCGGACGGGCGTTGGCAAACGAGGAGTCGAAAACGACGTTCGTAATCTTGTCGGTGTCCCCCTGCGTCCAGTCGGGAACGACCATATTGGTCTTGTTCAGTGAGTAGACCGTGCCCGAGCGGCTGCTGCGGTTCTGGTCGTAAAAGAAAGTCATCATGTAGCCGTCGACGACCACATAACCCAGGTCGCTGAAGTAGCCGGGGTTGTTCTCACCACCGTCCTGGCGGGCATACTCCTTGTCGACGTGGTTGGCATCGTAGCGTGTACCGGCACTACCGGTGAGGCGCGTGCAGCCGAGGAACATGTCGTCGGAGTTCTTCACCTTGTCGGTCGTAAACGCGCTGCTGGCAACGATGGTCTTCAGGTTGCTGCAACCCTTGAACATCTCTTTCATGTTGGTGACGTTGCCAGTGTTGAAGGTCGACAGGTCGAGCTCTTCAGCCCCGCAGCCGTTGAACATGGCGTTCATCGTGTTCACGTTGTGTGTGTCGAAATGGCCCAGGTCAATCTCTTTAAGGCTACTGGCGTTCTGGAAGGTGGCATACATGTTGGTCACCTCGCTGGTGTTCAGGTACTGCATGCCGGTGATGCTCTCGATAGTTGACTTACTGAACCAATTGACGGTCGATGTCGGACGTGCCGTGGCAAACGACGGGTCGATGACCACCTTCTGAGCAGGACCACAGCCTATCCACGCCGGGTAGGTGACGCGCACACTGGCAAACATCTCGTAGATGGCACCCGTCTTAGCGTAGCGCTTACCGTCGTTATAGAGCGTCAGCGTCTTGGTGTCACTGTCGTAAACAGCATAGCTGGGGCCGGTGAGATAGCCGGGGGTGCTGCTGCCGTCGATGCGGGCATAGTCGGCATCCACGTGGTCAGGGTCGTAGGCTGTGTGGGCGCCGCCGACGAGGCTGGTGCAGTTTTTGAACGTGTCTTCTGTCCTCCTCACTTTAGCCGTTGTCCAGCCCTCGCCGACAAAGATTCGCTTCAGCGACGTGCAACCGTAGAACGTCTGTATCAGGCTCACCAATTTGGGCGTGTTGAAGGCGCTCAAGTCTATCTCCGTGAGCTTCTTGCAGCCAAGGAACATGCCGCCCATCAGCTCCAGCTGGCTCGTATTGACGTTCTCCAAACCGCGCACCGACGTCAGCTCCTTGAAATCGGCGAACGTGTTGGAGAAGGCCAGAACCTCGTAGCCGGCAAACGAGGGGTCGAAGACGACGGTGGTAGCCTCGCTGCCGAGCTCCTTCCACGGGCGGTCTTCCAGGAACGAATACTGCTTATTACTGACGTCGTAGTCCTTCTCTTCGTTGTAGTAGAACGTCAGGGTCTTGTTGTTCGACGTGTAACCGACCCAAGGCACGACGGTAGAGCGCAGATAGCCCGACGATACTCCGCTCTTATCAACGCGTGCACGGGTCTTGTCGGTGTAGTCGGCACTGTACGACGTGCCATTGCCGCCACGAAGGTGAATGTCGCCCGTGAACATGTTGGCCGAGCTGGTCACGTTGTCCACTGTCCAGCCGGGGCCCACATAGATATCGTACAGGTTGGTGCAGTTGTAGAACATGAACGTCATGTCGGTCACCTTCGACGTGTTCCAGCCGCCACGCACATTCAGGGCACCTACGGAGCCCAGCTTGACGACGGCCAACTGTGAACAGCCGTCGAACATGTTGCTCATGTTGGTCACCCTCGACGTGTTCCAGCCGCTCAGGTCCAGCTTCCACAGCTTGCGGCAAGACAAGAACATGCCGCCCATGTCTGTCACCTTCGACGTGTTGAAGATGGTACCGTTGGTGCTGTTGATGCTGGCGCTATAGGTGTCCTGGAAGTTCAGAATCGTCAGTTTTTCGCACTCCTGGAACATCTGGCGCATCGTTGTCACATCGCCGGTGTACAGGTAATTCAGGTTGTAAATCTCTTCAAGTTCGTACATCTTGTAGAACCACTTGGCGGTCGACGTGGGGCGGTAGTTCTTGAACGACTCGTCGAACGAGACGTACGTCACATACTGACGGTTACCGTCGCTCACCCACCCCGGGTCGCTGTTGCCCGTGTTCAGGCTGTACTTCTGGCCCGTTCGCGTGTTCTTGTACGTGTCGTAGTAGAACCTCAGGCCCTTGTTGGTATTGTCGTACACGGCGTAGGCCTCCTGTGCCTGCAACCATGTAACCCCGAAGAGGCTGACGAGCAGCGTCAACATAAATAGTCTTAATAAATTCTGATGTTTCATAACGCTATTCGTTTTAAGTTAATAAATGTGTGGTATTATCTCTTATAAGCGGCACAAATATATCTATATGCGCTGCAAATGTAATTAATATGCGCTGCAAAATTCACCAATATGAACTGCAAATTATAACAATATGCGCTGCAAATTTAATTAATTTCTCCGAAACCGCCAAACTTTTCGTGTCTTTTCTTTCACGTTACCTGTCTTTTTCTATTCGTTTTGAGAAGGAACTGTCGCTATGGATAAGCGGCATTCTCCGTCTCTCGCCTGCCTACCCCTAAAATTACCACGGCTAGGTAACATGATTACCACGGCATGGTAATCGCATTACCAAGCCGTGGTAAT
>CAMPCG010000180.1 GCA_946644025.1 uncultured Prevotellaceae bacterium
ACATAAACCGCTGATTAGCAAGAGATACAAGGAGAAAACGTAAAAGTTGGGTTAACTCCTCCTAACTCCCTCTAACTCCCTTTAACTACACAAGCCAGAGCGAAAGCGGAAGTTGAATCATTTCAAACGCCAAAGACTTGCAGCTCGCGCGTCAGGTGGCTTTCCGGGAACACCGCCCTTGCCTCGTCGAGCAGCACGGTCTCGTCGACGTAGCGCGAGCTGAAGTGTCCCAGCAGCAGCTTGCCCACACGGGCCTCGCGGGCCACGGTGGCGGCCTGTGCGGCGGTGGAGTGGTAGTATTTCTCGGCCATCGCCAGGTTGTCGGCGGCGTAGGTTGCCTCGTGGTAGAGCGTGCTCACGCCCTGCAGGCTGTCGGCCAGCGAGGGCATGAAGCGCGTGTCGGAACAGTAGGCGTAGCTGCGCGGCGCGTCGGCGGGGGTGACGAGACGCTCGTGGGGCACTACGGTGCCGTCGGCGCAGGTATAGCCCTGCCCGGCCTTGATGTTGTTGATTTGCGACGTGGGAATCTGGTAGAAGTCTATCATGTCGCGCCTGATGTGTGGCAGCGAGGGCTTCTCGCGGAAGAGGTAGCCGCAGCAGGGCACACGGTGCTCCAGCGGCAGCGTCTCGACGCTGAGCGACCGGTCGTCGTAGACAACGGTCGGGCGCGTGGTGTCGACGGTGTGGAACACCACCTCGTAGCCCAGGTCGCGGCAGAAGAACTGCATCTGCGCGGTGAGCATCGGTTCGAGCTGTCCGGGAGCATAGACGTGGAGCGGAGCCGTGCGGCCAAGCAGCCCCATGGTCGAGATGAGGCCCATCAGTCCGAAGCAGTGGTCGCCGTGGAGGTGGGAGAGGAAGACGTGGCCCAGCTTACTGAACGACAGGCCTGCACGCCGCACCTGCAACTGAGCGCCCTCGCCACAGTCGACCATGAACAGCTTGCCGCGGCAGTCCACCACCTGCATCGACGGCAGATGGCGGGTGGTGGGCAGCGCACTGCCACACCCCAGGATATGTATGTTAAACGGCTGGCCCCCACCAACCTCCCCCCGAAGGGGAGACTTAAGCTGCGAAAGCCTCCCCTTCGGGGGGAGGTTAGTGGGGGCCAGCTTGGCCTCATTCCACAGCTGGTCCATCTCCTTGAGGGTCATCTCGGTGAGCGGCCGTCCGGCACGTATGCTGTGCTGCTCGATGTAACCGAACCGGCTGATGAACTTCTGGTTCGTGTGCTCCAGGGCATTCTCGGGGTTGAGGTGGTAGAGGCGTGCGGCATTGATGACCGAGAAGAGGAAGTCTCCCAGCTCGCCCTCCTGTGCCGCCCTGAGGCTGGCTTTCTCGGCGTCGGTAGCGTCGGCGGGCAGATCGCGGCCCAGCTCGGCCTCCAGCTCGCCCAGCTCCTCGTGTACCTTGGCCCAGACATCTTCTTTCTTCGCCCAGTCGAAGCCCACGTTGCGGGCCTTGTCCTGTATGCGGTATGCCTTGATGAGCGAGGGCAGCGAGGCCGGCACTCCGCTCAGCACGGTCTTGTTGCCGTCTTTCTCGCGCAGCTTAATCTGCTCCCAGTTCTTCAAGACCTCGGCGGCCCCCTCCAACCTCCCCCCGAAGGGGAGGCTCCGTAGCCCTTCTATCCGATCGCTCTCGATGACACCTCTTATAGTTGCTGAAACGCCTAAAGGGTCTGCCATTATCTCTTCATTGGTAAATCGCAATTCCCTGAAGCCCATATCAGCAAGAATCTTAGTCCGCATCTGGTCTGCTTTTTGCTGCTCTGGAGTGAGATGATAGCCTCCGTCAATTTCTATAACAAGCTGATTGGTAAGTGAAACAAAATCAACGATAAAATCACCGATGACATGCTGCCTACGGAACCTTACGCCCATTCGCTTATCGCGCAGCAATTCCCATACAAGAGATTCGGCCTCTGTACTTTTCTTACGATTGGCGGATGAATAATCCTTAAGGATTTGATAAATAGAGGGGTCTGCCAGTTTGTACTTGTCTATGACCGTCTCCACCGCCTCGAGCCTCCCCCTCGGGGGGAGGTTGGTGGGGGCTTGATATACATGGGGATGTCTGAAAATGAGCTTGTCGGCCTCGGTGTTGAGCACGTCGGCAATATCGTAGAGTCCCTGCTCCCGGGCTATCATGGCGTAGAAGAGGGTGTGCATGAGCACGTCGCCCAGCTCCTTCATCATGTCGTGGTTATCGCCGCGCATGATGGCATCGGCCAGTTCAAAGGTTTCCTCAATGGTGTTGGGGCGCAGGCTCTCGTTGGTCTGCTTCTTGTCCCAGGGGCACTTCTGCCGCAGCTCGTCGAGCACGTCGAGCAGCCGTCCGAAGGCCTGCATCTGTTCTTCGCGTGTGTGCATATATAATATAAATAAATGTGTATCTTAGCTAAAGCAATACGTTCGGCAAAGATAAGGATAAAAGTCGAGACTGGCGGCAAATTATAGAAGATTAACGCTATCCAGGTTCAACTTGTTTAGAGAAATCCCTCTTTCTCACCTTGTAGCGAGTCTCGATTGTCTCCCTCGGCCTATATGGACGCTTACATATATGTAGTGGAGCAAGAATTCCTTCCCGCTATGCGCATCCTATTATCTGTGAAATCAGTGAGATCTGTGAGAGACAAGCATCCGTGGGCTATTATCATCTCACAGAATATAATTCACACAGATTTCACGGATTTCACAGATTGCTGCGCATTATCAGCCTGTGTAGGTGGAATTGATTCTGTCCATATACTTATAAGGGGTTATTCATCCGCCGTTCTGCATGGTCTCCAGCTCTTCCGATAGTTTCTCCCATCGCTCCACCTCTTCGTCCATCTGCCGCTTGGTGTCGGTATACTCGTTGACGAGGGTCATGTCCGATGCGTTCTTCGGGTCTGAGAGCAGCTGGTCGAGCTCCTTCAGCCGCTGCTCCATGCGGCCAATCTTCTTCTCGCTCTCCTCGACGGCTTTCTCGGCCTTCTTCAGCTGTTTCTGCTGCTCCTTGCGGGCGGCGTAAGCCTCAGACCCACCCCCGGCCCCTCCCTGTGAGGGAGGGGAGTAGTTACCTTTTCCGCTTGATTTATCCGGAATAGAACTATATACTCCCCTCCCTGCAGGGAGGGGCTGGGGGGTGGGTCCGCTGGGGGTGGGTCTGTTGGGGTCGAGTCGGTCGCGCAGGTAGTCGTAGATTCCGCCTATGTGCTCCCTGACGCGCCCTCCTCCGAACTCGAAGACCTTGGTGACGAGTCCGTCGAGGAACTCACGGTCGTGGCTGACGATGATGGCCGTTCCGTCGAAGGCGCGTATGGCCTCCTTGAGCACATCCTTCGAAGGCATGTCAAGGTGGTTGGTAGGCTCGTCGAGGATGAGCAGGTTCACCGGCTCGAGCAGCAGGCGAATCATGGCCAGTCGGCTGCGCTCTCCGCCGCTGAGCACGCGCACACGCTTGTCGCTGGCCTCGCCGCCGAACATGAAGGCACCCAGTATGTCGTTGATGCGCAGGCGTATCTCGCCGCGCGCCACGTTGTCGATGGTCTGGAAGACGGTGAGGTTCTCGTCGAGCAGCTGCGCCTGGTTCTGAGCGAAGTAGCCTATCTGCACGTTGTGGCCTATCTTCAGCGTGCCGTCGAAGGGAATCTCGCCCATGATGCACTTCACGAGCGTGGACTTTCCCTCGCCGTTCTTTCCCACGAAGGCCACCTTCTCCCCGCGCTTGATGGTGAGGTTCACGTGGTCGAAGACCAGATGGCCCTCCCCCAGCACCTCCCTACCACTATATACTCCCCTCCCTGCAGGGAGGGGCTGGGGGGAGGGTCCGTATACTTTCCTCACCTCGTCGCAGATAATCGGGTAGTCGCCCGAGCGCAGGCAGGGGGGAAACTTCAGGTGCATGGCCGAGTTGTCTACCTCGTCGACCTCTATGGGCACAATCTTCTCCAGCTGCTTCACCTTCTGCTGCACCTGCACGGCCTTGGTGGCCTGATAGCGGAAGCGCTCTATGAACTGGCGCATCTCCTGTATCTCCTTCTGCTGGTTCTCGTAGGCGCGCTGCTGCTGCTCACGGCGCTCACGGCGCAGCGTGACGTACTCGTCGTACTTCACGCGATAGTCGATGATGTGTCCGCAGGAGATTTCCAACGTGCGGTTGGACACATTATTAATAAAGGCACGGTCGTGGCTCACCAGCACTACTGCCCCACTCCACTGTGCCAGCAGCTGCTCCAGCCACTGTATCGACTCTATGTCGAGGTGGTTGGTAGGCTCGTCGAGCAGCAGCACGTCGGGCCTCCGCAGCAGTATCTTGGCCAGCTCTATGCGCATACGCCATCCGCCCGAGAACTCGCTCGTGGGCCGGTCGAAGTCGGTGCGTTCGAATCCCAGTCCTGTGAGCGTGCGCTCCAACCCTGCCTCCTGGCTCTCGGCGCCGGCCATGAGCAGCCGTTCGTGCTCGGTAGTGTAGCGCTCCACCAGGTCCATGTAGTCCTGGCTCTCGTAGTCGGTGCGCTCGCTCATCTGCCGTTCCAGCCGCTCCACGCGCTCCTTCAGCCGGGCAGTGTCGGCAAAGGCCTTCTGTGCCTCCTGGCGCACGGTGGTGGAGTCCTGCAGGTTCATCACCTGGGGCAGGTAGCCAATGGTGGTGTCCTGCGGCGTGGCTACGGTGCCGGCGGTGGGACGCTCCTGGCCGCAGAGTATCTTCAGCAGCGTAGACTTGCCCGCGCCGTTCTTGCCCACCAGGGCAACGCGGTCGCGGGCATTAATCACAAAATTGACGTCGGCGAAGAGCGGCTTCACGCCGAACTCCACCTTCAGGTTTTCTACAGAAATCATTTATACATCATTATAATTTAACTTCCAACAAGCCCTGCTTGAAGGGAGGGAAAGGGGGAAGGCAGTGAAAGGGGAGTGAAAGGGATGATAGTTTCTGCCTTGATGAGAGCGCAAGAACTATCGTCACCTTCACTCCACTTTCACTCCCTTTCTCACTCCCCTTTCACTCCAAAACATGCGGAATTGCTTGCGGAAGCCGAAATGCTTCTTACTCGGTCACGGCCCTCACCGACTGTCCGAAGGCAATCTCCCTGTAGCTGAGCATCTTGTAGGGGGAGTCTTTACTTATCAGCAAGTAAACGGCCCGGTAGGAAAGGCGCGTGTCGACCGTCGACGACCAGTAGCAGCCCACCGCGCCGCGGCTCTCCACGCCCGTGTCGCCCCACCAGAATCCGGCGGCGGGGAAGAAGATGTAGGCGCCGTTGCTGGCAGTGAACTTCACGCCCGGCGTGCCGTTCTCTTCAGTCCACTGCGCCGTGGTGTGGTCTATGAGTTCCTTGTACTGGTCGAAGGTGGGCATACGCCAGGGCACGCTCCACACCACCGCGGCGGCGTCGTAGGCCGTCTTGCTGATGTCCAGGCCCAGGTCGTGACACGTGTACAGGTCGCCGTCGCAGTGGCGGTAGTTGGCCCAGGAGTAGCCGTCTTCGTGCGTCGCCGTCTCGCCCCAGGCGAAGATGTCGCCATACTGGTCGGGCGCCATGGCCCCTACGTTGCAGCAAGCCCACATCGTCTTGCTGGGCAGTCCCAGGTCTATCTTGTGGGGATGCCTGTTGTTGGGACACTGGGTGAAGGTGCCCTGCGACTGCTGCTCGCCGGCCATGATGTCGATGATGGAGCCGATGTCGGCCACGTCCACGTTGCCGTCGCCGTTCACGTCGCCGCTGCCGCTGGCCGTGCCCTCGTAGGTGATGCTGCGAATGTCGTCGCGGTTATACTGCTGCAGCGAGCCGTCGGCCAGGGTGATGTAGGTAATCTCGCCGATGTTGGCCATGCGGAACTTGCTGTTCATGGCGATGTTCACAAGGGTGCCGTCGGCCAAGTGCAGCACCAAGGTCTGGGCGTCGGCTGCAAGGCATCCCACGCCGGCCATCAACGTCAGGATGGCACGTAGCAATAACTGTTTGGTTTTCATAGGCTTTTACGGTTTATTTGCCAGCAAAGAGTTGAACGTGCTGGCGGATAAGCTCTTCATCGTTAAAGTAGTCTATGCGCATGGCGCGGCGCACCTCGTCCATGGTCTGTGCGCCCACCTCGCGGGCCTGCTCGGTGCCCCGGCGCAGCATGTTGTAGACCTCGGGAATGTCCTGCTCGAACTCGTGGCGGCGCTCACGCATGGGGGCGAGGAACTTGTTGAGCACCTCGTTGAGGAACTTCTTGCACTTCATGTCGCCCAGTCCGCCACGGCGGTAGTGGTCCTTCAGCTCGT
>CAMPCG010000181.1 GCA_946644025.1 uncultured Prevotellaceae bacterium
CTTAATCTTGTCGCCGCGCTTGTCGATGAGCTGTATGATGTGGAATCCAAATTCCGACTCTACCACCTTCGAGATGACCTTTGGGTCGGTGAGGTTGAAGGCCACTGAGGCAAAGGAGGGGTCCAGGACGGCACGCCCGGTGTAGTCGAGCTCGCCACCCTGACGGCGTGAGCCGGGGTCTTCGCTATAGAGGCGGGCCAGGGTCTGGAAGGAAGTCTCGCCACGGTTGATGCGGTCGGTATATTCGCGCAGCTCGTCCTTCACGCGGTTGATTTCCTCAATCGTAATCTTCGGCGTCTGGGCGATAATCTGCACCTCCACCTCGGTGGGCACGAAGGGTATGCTGTCCTGGGGCATATCCTTGAAGTAACGGCGCACCTCGGCCGGGGTGACGGTGATGTCGCTGACCAGCTTCTGCTTCATCTTCTGAATGAGTATCTCGTCGCGTAGGTCGTCGTGCATGGCCTGCTTAATCTGGGTGATGCTCTGTCGACGATACTCCTCCAGCTTCTCCTTCGAGCCAATCTGCTCTATCATGTAGTTGATGCGGGTGTCGAGCTGCGAGGTGATGTCGGCCTCGGTGACGTCCTTGTCAATACTGTCGATGGCTGCCTGATGGAGGAACAGCTTCTGCACGGCCAGATGTTCGGGAATGGCGCAGTCGGGGTCTCCCGTCCACTTCATGCCCTGCATGGCGGCCTGTATGCGGGTCACCTCGATGTCGCTGCGCAGGATAGCCTCGTCGCCGACCACCCATACCACCTCGTCGATGACTGAGCCAACGGAGTCACCCGGGGCTATAGACGCTATAGAAGCTATCGATGCTATAGGACTTAGCAGTAAAGCTATTAAGATATTTTTCATCAGTGGTTATTTACCGTTTTGAGTACTGCATCGTCTACCGTCCAGGTGTAGCGCCGGCGCAGGTCGGCCACCCAGGCCTTCTCCAGCTCTTCCTGCAGGTCGGCCACGACAAGTCCGCGCACGTCGGAATACTCCTCAGGGCCATTCTTCAGCACCTTCCCGTAGACGGCGTCGATGGGATAGTCCTTCAGGTGCTTCACGATGGTGTCCTTCTTGAACACGATGCTGTCGATGAGTGCATTGTCGCCCTCCTTGAAGATTCCCTTCTCCACGCGTATGCGTATGATGCTGTCGCCGTTGAAGGTGGTGCGCAACTTTTCAGCCCACTGGTCGAAGGGCAGTCCCTTGACGCAGTCAGCAACGGCCTTCACGTCGGCCTGCTGCTTCACGTGGTAGGCCATGCCCTTGTAGCGCGGCGCGTCCCACTTGTAGTTCTTCTTGTGTTTCTTGAAGTACTGTGCCAGCCCGGCTTCGTCCTTGGCGGCCTTGTCCCAGACGAGACGGTTGCTGATTTCGTAGAGCAGCAGTCCGTCGTGGTACTCCTGTATGAGGTACTTCAACTCCTGGTCGTTGGCGGCCAACTCTGCGGCTTTCCGCTCCATAATCTGCGCACGAGTGACGGTGGTGTCGGCGGCCACCAGCGCGTCAATCTTGTTCTTGGCAATCTGGTCGCGCATGTTGCGTCGCTCGATGAACTTCAGGATGCTCTCGCGGTGGTGCTCGAAGGGCTCCATCATCTTCCGACCGAGCATCTTGATAACATGGAATCCGAAGGAAGACTGCACGACGGGCGACACGTCGCCCGAGTCTTTCAGTGCAAAGGCAGCCTGCTCAAACTCGGGCACCAGCCTTCCGTGCTCTACGTAGGGCAGCTCGCCGCCCTTCTCGCCCGTGGTCCTGTCGTCGGACACCTTCTTGGCCAGCTCGGCGAAGTCAGCCCCTTCCATCACGGCCTTGTAGACCGAGTCGATGCGCACCCGTGCGGCGTCCCACTCCTCCTGGGGAGCGTTCTGCTTGGCCGAGATGAGGATGTGGGCCACCTTTATCAGTCCGTCGGGGCCTATGCGCTTGACGGTCTCGTCGTAAATCTTGTGGGCCTCGGCCTCGATGTCCTCGTCGGTGACGAGCATGGGCAGCACCTGCTGGTCGCGGTACTGAGCAAACTCGTCCTTGTAGGACTGCAGCGTGTCGTAGCGGGCATCGAGGGCGGCGCTGACCTTCAGCTTGTAGTTGATGAAGAGGTCGACATATTCCTGCACCGACTTCTTGTCGATGACGCCCTCTGAGTTGTTCTTATTGTATGAGTATTCAAATTCCGAACGGGTCACAGGCTGCCCGTTCACTATCATGATGATGGGGTCGGAGGCAGTCTGTGCGGCAGCTGCGGTGCTCAGGAGGCAAGCAGCGAGAAGTGTTTTCAGTTTCATTACTTTTATTTCTTTTCTAGTCTAGCTAGATTTTCTAGACTTTCTAGATTTTCTAGACTTTCTAGTCTTTCTAGATTATCTAGATTTTCTAGACCATCTAGTCTTTCTAGATTATCTAGATTTTCTAGTCCTTCTAGTCTTTCTGGTTTTTCTGGTAGTGTTTTTTCCTTTATCAGTCGTTGGGGCGCGAGTAGTTGGGGGCTTCCGAGGTGATGGTGATGTCGTGGGGATGGCTCTCGTTGACGCCGGCATTGGTGATGCGCGTGAACTTCGCTCCGTGGAGGGCCTCGATGTCCTTTGCTCCGCAGTAGCCCATGCCGGAGCGCAGTCCGCCGGTGAGCTGGTAGATGACCTCCTGCACGGTGCCCTTGTAAGGCACGCGGCCCGCAATGCCCTCGGGCACCAGCTTCTTCACCTCCTTGGTGTCGCCCTGGAAATAGCGGTCCTTCGAGCCGTGCTTCTGCTCCATGGCCTCGAGCGAGCCCATGCCGCGATAGCTCTTGAACTTACGACCGTTGTAGATGATGGTGTCGCCGGGGCTCTCTTCAGTTCCGGCCACCAGCGAGCCAATCATCACGCTGTTGCCGCCGGCTGCGAGGGCTTTGACGATGTCGCCCGAGTAGCGCAGTCCTCCGTCAGCGATAAGCGGTATGTTGGTGTCTTTCAGTGCGCTATACACATCGTAGACGGCCGACAACTGAGGTACTCCCACGCCTGCTACGATACGTGTGGTGCAGATGCTTCCCGGGCCAATGCCCACCTTCACGGCGTCGGCTCCGTTCTCGGCGAGCAGTCGTGCTGCCTCGCCCGTGGCAATGTTTCCCACCACAATGTCGATGTTCTTGAACGAAGCCTTGGCCTCGCGCAGCTTCTCCACCACTCCCTGCGAGTGTCCGTGGGCAGTGTCTATGACAATGGCGTCGGCACCGGCACTTACCAGGGCCTGCATACGCTCGAGCGTGTCGGCGGTGACGCCCACACCGGCAGCCACGCGCAGACGCCCTTTCTCGTCCTTGCAGGCCATGGGCTTGTCCTTAGCCTTTGTGATGTCCTTATAGGTGATGAGGCCAATGAGGTGGTTGTCCTTGTCCACGACGGGCAGCTTCTCAATCTTGTTCTCCTGCAGAATCTGGGCAGCGGCGAAGAGGTCGGTCTGCTGGTGGGTGGTGACGAGGTTGTCCTTCGACATAATCTCGTCTACGGGACGGTCGAGCCTCCGCTCAAAGCGCAGGTCGCGGTTGGTGACGATGCCCACCAGGTGGTTGTCGTCGTCTACCACGGGTATGCCACCAATGTGGTACTCGGCCATGATGTCGAGGGCATGGGCCACCGTCGAGCCGCGGGGGATGGTGATGGGGTCGTAGATCATGCCGTTCTCGGCACGCTTTACAATGGCCACCTGTCGAGCCTGGTCGTCGATGGACATGTTCTTGTGAATCACTCCGATGCCGCCTTCACGGGCAATGGCAATGGCCATCTGGCTCTCGGTGACGGTGTCCATGGCAGCCGTCACAAAGGGGATGTTAAGCTCGATGTTGCGGGAGAAGCGCGTGCGCAGCTCTACCGACTTGGGCAACACCTCAGAATAAGCGGGAATCAACAGGACGTCGTCGAAGGTAAGGCCGTCCATCACAATCTTGTCTGCAATAAAAGATGCCATAAGCGTAAAAGTACATATTAAATTGCGTGCAAAATTACTCATTATTTTCTACTTCAGACTTTCTTTTCTGTATAATTTCAACAGAATTAATACGTTTTAACTGAATAATGTTTGCCAGTTTCCGAAAAGTAGTTAGTTTTGCAATTCCTAACTCCTAACTCCTAACTCCTAACTCCCATGAAGTGCCACATCTGTTTATCATTTATCATTTGTCATTTATTATTTAGCACCGCAGGGGCGCACGCCCAGGAGCTTCTGGCGAAGATTAACTTCAACACGCAGCAGGTGCAGACGGTAGACAAGCAGGTGTTTGAGAACCTCCAGCAGTCGCTCGAACAGTTTGTCAACGAAAGACAGTGGACGGCGCTACAGTTTCAGGAGAACGAGCGCATACAGTGTTCGTTCAACATCACCGTGTCGAAATACGACCAGGGGGCCAACCGTTTCACCTGCACGGCTCTCATACAGGCCAACCGACCCGTCTACAACTCGGCCTACACCACCACTATCTATAACAACCGCGACAAGAACTTCGACTTCGACTTCGTGCAGTTCGACCAGCTGAACTTCAACGAGGAGGTCATCGACAACCAGCTCGTGGCCCTCTTTGCCTACTATGCCTACCTCATCATCGGCCTCGACCTCGACACCTTCTCCCCCATGGGCGGCACCGACGTGCTGCAGCGCTGTATGCAGCTGACAAACAACGCCCAGGACCTGGACTTCGCAGGGTGGAAGTCGTTCGACGACTCGCGCAACCGCTTCGCCATCATCAACGACTATCTCGACGAGGCCATGAAGCCCTTCCGCCAGCTGCAGTACGACTACTACCGCACCGGGCTCGACGAGATGGCCCAGAACGTGGAGCGCGGACGCACCAACGTCACCACAGCACTCGACAACCTGAAGACGGCCCACGAGGAGAAGCCCCTGAGTATGCTTCCACAGATATGGACCGACTACAAGAAGGACGAGCTGGCCAGCATCTACAAGGGAAAGGGCACACAGAAAGAGAAGGAGAAGGTCTACGACCTGCTCTTCAGCATCAATGCCTCGCAGAACAACACCTGGGAGCAAATCAAGAAGTAATTGCATTTTTAACCTTTACAAAATTACAAACTATGGCAACAGCAGTATCAATAAACATCAATATGCCCCGTGGAGACATGCCTTTCCTCCGGCAATTAGGAAAACGGATGGGCTGGACTATCTCTGAGGCGAATCGGTCGGATGCGCTCTATGACCCAGAAACAGACTCTTTCTTGAACGACAAGACCATGCAGGCTATACGCGACGTGGAAGCCGGCAAGGTGGAACGGTGCAAGGACATGAACGACTTGCTGGCTAAGATATGAAGAAATATGAACTGGAATATGGCGGCCAGTTCCTTAAAGACCTTAAACTGGCCAAGCGAAGAGGACTGGACACAAAAGACCTCAGCAACATAACAGACCTATTGCAAGAGGGGAAAGCCCTTCCGGAGAATTGTCGTGACCACAAATTAATAGGACAATACAAAGGTTATCGGGAGTGCCACATCAACCCAAATTGGCTGCTCATCTACAAGAAGGAAGAAGCCATCAAAGTCGTATCGCTAACCCGCACAGGCACACATTCTGATTTATTCAAGAAATAAGAAGGGGGCGTGTCAAAATACGCTTCGCGTCTTACCAAAACAAGAAAAAACAAAAGAAAACAATCCTGTTTTTTCTTGTTTTCTTTGTTTTTGTTGGTTTTGAGAGATCGCTTTAGCGTATATATTCGTTTTGACACACCTTCTCCTATAAGTTTCGCCGTTTAAGGTAGAGTCTATCGTGTCCCCCTCGGGGGACGAAGGGGGGCTTCACTTTTCACCGTCATACCTCTCTCCCCAGCACTGCTTCATGCGCTGGGCCAGCTTCTCCTCGGCGGGCGTGTGCTGCGGATGCCACAGCCGCTGTCCCCTCAGGTCATCGGGCAGGTATTGCTGCACGGCAAAGTTACCGGGACGGTCGTGGGGGTAGATATAGCCGTCGCTATATCCCAGCTGCTTCATCAGTTTCGTGGGTGCGTTGCGCAGGTGCAACGGCACGGGCAGGTTGCCCGTCTGGCGCACGGTCTGCAGGGCTGCGTCAATGCCAAGGTAGGCCGAGTTGCTCTTCGGACTGGCCGCCAGGTAGACGACGGCCTCGGCCAGGGCTATGCGTGCCTCGGGCCAGCCTATCTTCATCACGGTGTCGAAGGCGGCATTGGCCAGCAGCAGCGCGTTGGGGTTGGCCAGCCCGATGTCCTCGGAGGCCG
>CAMPCG010000182.1 GCA_946644025.1 uncultured Prevotellaceae bacterium
CCCACCAGACCCACTGTACCCACCAGGCCCACTGTACCCACCAGACCCACCATGTTGCCGCTGCCATTCTTTCCTCACTCGGTACATTTCCTCCTTGATGCCGCCTTTTTCCTTGAACTCCCGTTTCAGCCATTCTATTAAGCCGACGATGAGCGCGTCGCACTGGTGGATGAGCGTGATGGCAATGTTGGCAATGGCTTCATCGCTACGCTGGGGAATCTTCTCCCGGAAGATGGCGGAGTCGAGATGATTCCGACAGAAAGATGCCGTCTGTATGTATCGCGGGTCTTGTGGTCCCCAGTGTTGCAGCCCGCGAACGCGTAGGTAGTCCTCATAGTCAAGGAGCAACTCGTGGAGAGAGGCTCGGTTTACATTTGTCAGTTTTAGTTCCATCTCACGCGATGTAATCCCGTCAATGTTTCCTTCTGCCAGGTTCTGCTTTCCACTTCTTGCTGCTTGAACCATTTGGTCTATGGTGCGGTCGCCTACTTTCAGGAAGGTATGCGCAAAGTAGAAGGTGACATCGTAGATGCACTCAGCCTTCTGAAAGCACTTCAAGGACCTGTAGGTACCGTCTTGGGGTAGGAAGGAGTTGTCATGGGGGATTGGCATGGTGGTGGTGGGTTTTTGTGGGTGGGGTAGGTATTGTGGGTAGAGTGGGTGGTGTGGGTGGTGTGGGTGTAGTGGGTGTTTTTACCTTGAACAAATTTCCCCGGAGTGTGGGCTCCGGGGAAATTCGTTAGGAAGTTAATATGGGGCTTATCTGGTAGCCATGATGGTGATGACAGACGAGATGTCAGCCACGTCGACTGAACCGTCGCCGTTCACGTCGTAAGCGGCGCTCTCGTCGCCACTTGCCATGGCAGTGATGATGGCTGAGATGTCGGCCACGTCGACCGAACCGTCATTGTTCGTATCACCCACGGTGCGAGCCACAGAGGGATACTGGTAAGCCTGGAGGTTGTCGAACCAGCAGCGGCGTCCCACATAGTTATTGAAGTCAGAGCCAAGCACGAAGGAGACAATCTTGGTATCCTCAATGGCATTGCCGTCGTCGTCAGCTGTGCGGAAGGGAAGCTCTGCGCCGGCATAGGTACCCTTTGCACTGGCAACGATACCCTGCAGGGTCTGGGTGCCGTAGTTGACGATGAGCGAGAACGACGACTTGTTGCTGTCTGTGCATGAGCCAGCATCACCAGTTTTATTCGAGGGTGTGCTGTTCGAGTTGAAGTCCAGACCCGTGTTCTCAGCGTTGTTGAAGTCGTTGTAGGTCTCGGTGTCGTTGTAGGCCAGGTACTTGAATCCAGCCACACGCTGTCCCTGTGCGTTGAGCAGGTTCACCCAGAGGTTACCGTTGCTGAGCTGTAAGAACCACACGTCGAAGTTGAAGCGCAGTACATCCTTGTCGGTGTATGCCTCGGGGTCTACGGCCACGGTAGCCTCGCCCTTACCTACGCGGAGCACGTCGAGCAGTTCCTCGCCGAAGCCCTTAGCGAAGGTCATGTTGCCGATGCCCTTGTCGGGATTGGTGATGTCGTTGTTGTTGTCGGGGTTAGCGACACCTTCTGCGAAGGTCATCTCGCCCTTGTTACCTCTGATGATATATCCGCCTTCGGGGTTGGCCTCAAATGCGTTGCTGAAGTCGATGTCGATGAACGGCTCGAGTTTGACACTGGCCTTGAACTCCTCAACGGCGGCAGCCAGAATCTCAAGCTGTGCGGCGAGTGTTGCCTCGTCGGCCTCGCGGGTCTCCTCGGTGGTATAGCCCAGCACCTCGTTCAGTTTCTCCTTGGCCAGGCTGATCTGGTTCTGCAGAGCACCCATGTTGCCAGTGGCGTTCATCACGTCGTTGAGCACGAGCTCAGCGGCAGCCACGGCAGCGCGGTAGTTAGCGATGGCGGCGTTGGCGCGGGTGAAGGCGCTGCGTGCCGAGTTCATGGCCTGAACGGCGGCGAGCAGGTCTGCGCTGTAGAGGGTATTAGCCTCGTCAGCCTCATGGGCAGCCAGCTTCTCGCGGATGAAGCCCTCGTTGAGCACGTTGCCGCTCGCGTCGATGATGGTAATCGACTCGTCATAGACGGGCTGCCAGGTGTCGATAGCCGTCTGCAGGTCGGTGTGACCCCAAGGACGGTCGTCGGCAGCGGTCTTCAGCATGTCCTCGCGTGCCCAGTCCAGACGCTCCTTCAGCGGGCCCTGCTGGGTGATGATGGCGGCCACCTCGTTTCTGTAGTCAATCTCTTCCTGTGTCTCGCCAAGAAGGATGATCTGCGGGTTTGCGACATTCACGTTGCTGCCCAGTTTGCCACCCTGACGCTCGGGATCAGGAATATAGGTAATACCAAAATAGATGGGAGTACCGGCATCCACATCGGCCTGAGTCACCTCGTAGAACACGACGTAGCGCTTTTGCGTCTGCGGGCAATTGCTGATGATGCCACAGTCCACCTTCTGGTTTTGCTGCTCGATGTTCATGGCGGCGTTGGCCTCAGCGTCGCTGCCCATGAGATCCTTGCCGGCAAACATGGTCACGCCCTTGAAGTCGCGGTTCCAGTCGTACATATAGTTTCTGGTATTGCCCAGGATGGCGCATTTTGCCTTACCATCGGTACCAGCCATATAGTGGCCTACGATGTCCATCGAGAACATATAAGTTCCTGCAGCCTTAGGAGTGACGGGATAGTAAAGCGAGGCAAACTTAGCCTCCATGCCGCCCTGATAGCGATAACCAATCTCGTCGCCATCATCGGTAATGATGTTACTTCCACCATTGTTCTTGTGGAACCAGCGGCTGTCGCCTTGGCCGTCCCAGCCGCCAAAGTCAGCAGGAGCTTTAGGATCATGGAAAGCCTTGCGGGTGTCGCCGTATGCGCTCCAGCGCTTCTCGTCCTTGAGGATGTCGCCACCGTTGGCGTTGAGCCATAGGGTCTGTTCATCTTCGTAGCTTGCCATCATTCCCTCGATGCTTGCTTTGTCATCCAGTGCGCCTTCCTCCTGAAGCATACCGCGGAGCATCTCAACGATGTTGCTGATGAACTCATTATCGGTATCTTTGGTGAACTTGCCGGTGGCAACGAGCCTGTCAACATACTCCAGCTTGTTGCGGATGATACGGTCGTCGTAAACCTCTTCGGCCTGATAGAGCTGGATGTTGGTAATCTGCGTGTTAGCCGTCAGCTTCTCTATATGCATGACGAGGCTCTGTCCGTCGCCCACCTCAAAATAGTAGGCGTTGGTCTTCCAGTTGTCCTTGTAGCCGTCGGTAGTGGCTACGTTGATGGTCCCGTCTTCATCGTCATTGGTATCGCTGTTCGACAAGTCTTTTGTGCGGGTGAAGAGCGGATTCGCAGTTTCAGTGAGGAAGAAATCCACGCAGTTACCCCATGCCGGGTTAAGAAAGGTAGCACTGGTAGCCTCTCCCTTAATGTCATACATTACGATGTAGGTTCCAGTCGGCAGGTCCCATTTCTGGCAGAGTGCTGCGTCGGCAGTGCTTCCGCTCATGCTCTGCAGCACATTCTCGCCGTTAGGTCCGGCACCTTCCACATACGACCATACCTCAGTGTTGATGGCCTCTCCGGCAGCATCAATCCATCCGTCGGTGCCTTCGGCGAAATTGCCGTTCGTCACGAGGTTTTCACCTGTAATCTTGACTCTCTGGTTCAGCGTGTAGACATAGTCGCCTACCTCGTAGGCAGACGAGCCCATGGCGCAGACCATTGCCATTGCGGCAAAAAGTAGTCTTTTCTTCATAGTTGTAATTAAGTTTTAGTTAATATAAATAGGAATACTTGGGTGCAAAGATACTACTTTTCTTGATTTGGAACAAGAAATGCTTTTAAAATTTTTGCTTTTCGTCTATATTTTTTGACTGCATGTCTCAAAAGCGGCTGTTACTCTGCGCCTTTTGCCCTTCTGGCGCGTGCTGCCATTTCGCTGATGACTGAAGCAATGTCGGCCACGTCTACGGTGCCGTCGCCGTTAACGTCGGCGTTAACCGTTGCTGACGCGCCGGTAGCGGAGGCTCCGGCCATGACATCGATGATAGCCGATATGTCGGCCACGTCTACCTGTCCGTCGCCGTTCACATCGTAGGGGTCGGTGTCGGCCTCAATGATGCGCAGCGTGCCCGTCTTGTCGGCCAGTGCCGTGGTGTCCCATGCCATTCCGGCGGGCAGCTTGGGCAGGTCGAAGGTGGGTGTGCCGCGGAAGGAGCTGGAGGCGGTCCAGAGCGTCAGCTCGTCGCCCACGGCTGGTGTGTAGCCGTCGAGCAGGGTCAGTCGCACGGTGCCGTTCACGGTGAGCGAGGCGGCCTCGAGCTTGGAGTACTTGGCGTTGTCCTGGACGATGAAGTCTACCACTGCGCCGTCGTTGACGATGAGCGACACGGTGCTCTTGATGGTTCCCGGCGTGGTCTCGTTGGTGAG
Organism: uncultured Prevotellaceae bacterium; assembly: GCA_946644025.1. The sequence goes on from CAMPCG010000182.1 coordinate 4,425, forward strand.
CGAGCCGCAGGGTTTCAGCGTGGCGCCCTTCTGAAGGATGAGCGTGGTGAACTTTCCCTGTCCGGCAATGCGTCCGCCGTCCTTTATCGTCGTGGTGTTAGTGCCGTTGACGAAGGTGGCGAGGCTCGACTGGTTGAAGGTCACGGTACCGCCCTCCACGGTGAGTGCGGCGTTGAGCTTGCCCAGGGTCATCAGCTTCATGGTTCCCGTTCCGCGCTTGGTGAGCTTCGACGCCTGCTTGGCGATGGTCCCGCCGTAGGGGTCTGTGCGCTCTTCCGTCACGCCTATCTCGGTAGAGAGGGTGAAGTCCTTGTCGTTGCTGCCCAGGATCCACTGTCCCGAGCCTACGAGTGTGCCGCTTCCCGAGACGGTGCCCACCTCGACGTCGTTGCCCTCGTTGCTCACGCGCACGTCGGCCTGGACGTTGAGGGTGGCATTGGGCAGTCCGTTCTTGTTGCGGAAGGCCCAGATGGGGTCATACGACTTCTTGTTCTGACGGTTCTCCTTGTATGCCTTGATGGTTCCGGCAAACTCGCTCCAGTCGCCGTCGTAGTAGCAGCGCACGCCGCCGGTGTAGACGTTGAACGTTCCCTCGCCGGTGAGTCGCCCGGTGTAGGTGGAGCGGAATCCGCACTTCAGGGTTCCCGTCTTCGACTTGGGCACTACGAAGTTGGCCGTGTTGTTAATGTTCGTCGACTCGTTGTTGGCTGCGTTGAGCGTTCCGCCCTGGAACTCGACGGTGGCGGGCAGCTGCTCGCGGCCGCTGCTCTCGTTGGAGACGACCGTTCCGCCCTTGATGACGAGCTGTGCGAAGGTGTTGCCGGCGAGCATCTCCATCGAGCCGGCACCGCTCTTGGTGACGATGGCTCCGGTGCCCTTGATGCCCTTGTTGAAGATGACGCTCTTTGCCGACGGCACGTCGATGGTGGTCTGTCCCGAGACGTTGAGCTGCTGGTCGGTGATGATGGTTCCGTTGAGCTGCAGCGTGGCGCCGTCGTTGAGCTTGATGGAGGACTTGGCGTTGCCCAGCGAGCCCCAGTCCTGTCCGGCGTTGTTGGCCAGCATGGTGACGGAGACGGTGCCACCGTTGATGGTGGTGTTGCCGGTGTGGTTCCAGTTGTTGAACGTCACCTTTCCTGCGCCGTTCTTCGTGATGGGTCCTCCGCCGACGATGCTGTCGCCGTTCACGGTGTAGCTCTTCTTCTCATTGTTGAAGGTGACGCTGGCGGGGCTTACGGCTCCCTTAATATTAATAGTGGTGTAGGCGGCCTCGTCGTTGAACACCACGTCGTCGCCGTTGGCCGAGTAGACGCTCTCGCCGTCGCTGCTGAGGAAGTTGGTCGTGGTGGCCTGCTCCCAGGTGTTGCTGCCGAAGGCGCCGTTCCAGGTGATGGTGCTGGCGGCACGCATCTCCTCGACGACGAGCAGCAACTGTCCGTTCTCGTGCTTGAGCGTGGTCTTGATGTCGTTGGCCAGGCCCTCGATGATGAGGTCGGCAAGGTTGCCCGTCACCTTCTCCACCGTGCCGAGGGTGTAGGTGCCGGGGGCGAGGGTGCCGGTGGTGCTGCTGAATTGGAGCACGGGGGCCTTGTACTTCGGGCCGAAGCTCCAGTCGCGGGTGTCGATGACGAGGGTCGCGGCGTTGAGCTGGTCAAGGGAGGGGGCCTCAGCAGAGGGGGCCTCAGCGGAGGCAGAGGGACCCTCAGCTGACGCTGAGGGAATAGTGGCAGAGGCGGCGGGGGCGGCAGAGGCGGAGGCAGAGGCGGAAGAGGGGGCGCAGGCGGGCCGTGCGGGAGGAGGGCGC
>CAMPCG010000183.1 GCA_946644025.1 uncultured Prevotellaceae bacterium
GTCCCTTTCACTCCCCTTTCACTCCCCTTTCACTCCCCCTTCACTTCCCTTTCACTCCCCTAAAATACCCTACCCTATCTGCATCTGCCTGAGCAGCTCCTGCTGACGGGGGCTGAGCGTGGTGGGCAGCTTCACGTTGTAGGTGATAATCAGGTCGTTGCCGCCCTGTCCTTTTCCGCGCAGCCGCACCTTCGCGCCGGGCTGCGTGCCGGGTTTCACCTTCAGCCGCAGCTTCTGCGCACCCGTACTCACCACGATGTCGCCGCCCAGCAGTGCCGTGTACATGTCGATGTCGACGCTGGCCTGCGTGTCGGCCGGCTGACGGCTGCCGAAACCACCGCCACCGCCGCCGAAAGGCCCGTTGCCTGCCGTAAACGAGAAGCCGCCGCTGCGACCGCCGCCACCGCCAAAGAGGTTCTCGAAGAACGAACTGAACCCGCCGCCGCCCTTGAACGACGAGAAGTCGAAACCCTCGAAGGGTGAGCCGCCACCGTCACCGCCACCGCCGCCAAAGGCATCGGCCTCCTTCCACTGCTCGCCATACTGGTCGTACTTCTTGCGCTTCTCGGGGTTGCCAATCACGTCGTAGGCCTCGTTAAGGGCCTGGAACTTTGCCTTCGCCTTCGGGTCGTCGGGGTGAAGGTCGGGGTGAAACTGCTTCGCCCGCTTCAGGTATGCTTTCTTCACGTCTTTCTGGGCTATCGACTTGTCAACGCCCAGAATCTTGTAGTAATCAATAAATGCCATAACTTCATATCTCCTTTCTTACCTGGCATAGCAGCAAAAAACATGCCAAATATTCCGAAAGCGGCGCCCTTTCTTTAAGTATTATTTAACACCCGTCTCCGCCCCTATGCAGAATATATTTCGTAACTTTGCACGCAGATTATATATATATTAATGTGAAATGCTACAGGCCATGATTTTTGCGGCGGGGCTGGGCACCCGTCTTCGCCCCCTTACCGACACGATGCCCAAGGCGCTGGTGCCCGTTGGCGGCAAGGCGCTGCTGGCCCACGTCATCGAGCGACTACAGGCAGCGGGCTACGAGCGGATGGTCATCAACGTACACCACCTGGCCGACCAGATAGAGCACTACCTGCGCGTCCACCAGAACTTCGGCCTCGACATTGCCATCAGCGACGAGCGCGAGCAGCTGCTCGACACCGGTGGCGGGCTGAAGAAGGCCGCACCGCTATTCGATGCCGACGAGCCCATCCTCATACACAATGTCGACATACTGGACAACGTGGACTACGAGTGGCTGCGCCGCCAGCACCTGCCCGACGAGGACGCCGTGCTGCTGGTGAGCCGGCGGAAGACCAAGCGCTACCTGCTCTTCGACAGCGTCATGCGCCTCATGGGCTGGACCAACATCGAGACGGGCGAGGTGCGCTCGCCCTACCCCTGGCTGCGCAGTGCCGACATCAGCATCGACGACGCGCTGCAGGTGACCGCTCACCAATCGCCTCTCGCCACCCACCTCAGCGCCTTCGCCTTCTCGGGCATACACAGCTTCTCCCCCACCCTGTTCAAGCTCATGGACCGATTCCCCGACCGCTTCCCCATCATGGACTTCTACCTCTCCGTCTGCCACCGCTCACGCATCATGGGCTGCATCAAAGACGACCTGCAGGTACTCGACGTGGGCAAGCCCGGCGCGCTGCAGCAGGCCGAGCGGTTCGTCACGTAATAAAGGGGGAGGCGACGAGTAGCCACGCCGCCATGCCGTCGTTGCGCCATGCCGTCGTTGCGCCATGCCATCGTTGCGCCGTGTCGTTATATCGTTATCTCGAAATATCGATATATCGACATAACGATATAACGACACAGCGCAACAATGACGGCAAGATAACGACACAACTAAAGACATAAAGACATATACTATGCAGAAAATCATCATCCTCGACTTCGGTTCGCAGACCACCCAGCTCATCGGCCGCCGCGTGCGCGAGCTGGACACCTTCTGCGAAATCCTGCCCTACAACAAGTTCCCCTCTGTACAGGCCGACTTGGAGTCGGGCTCCGTCATCGGCGTCATCCTCAGCGGGTCGCCCTTCAGCGTACACGACCCCGAGGCCTTCAAGGTAGACCTCACGCAGTTCGTGGGGCGTGTGCCCGTGCTGGGCATCTGCTACGGCGCACAGTTCATCAGCCACTCCATGGGCGGCCGCGTGGAGAAGGCCGACTCGCGCGAGTATGGCCGCGCCCACCTGGAGACCATCGACCTTGGCAATCCCCTCTTCCGCGGCTTCGAGAAAGGCTCGCAGGTGTGGATGAGCCACGGCGACACCATCACCCAGATACCCGACGGGTTCGAGTGCATCGCCTCGACCAAGGACGTCAAGTATGCCGCCTACGCCAACACCCAAACCCCCAAACCCATCTTTGCCGTGCAGTTCCACCCCGAGGTGTTCCACACCACGCAGGGCACCACGCTCCTGAAGAACTTCGTGGTCGACATCTGCGGCTCGCGCCAGGAGTGGAGCGCAGCCTCGTTTGTCGACACCACCGTGCAGGAACTGAAGGAGCAGCTGGGCCAGGACCGCGTCATACTGGGACTATCAGGCGGCGTGGACTCGAGCGTGGCCGCCGTGCTACTAAACAGGGCCATCGGGAAAAACCTGACCTGCATCTTCGTGGACCACGGAATGTTGCGCAAGAACGAGTTCCGGCAGGTGATGGAGGACTACAAAGTGCTTGGCCTGAACGTCATCGGAGTGGACGCCTCGGAGAAATTCTTCGCCGACCTGGCCGGCGTCACCGACCCCGAGCAGAAACGTAAGATTATTGGCCGCGACTTCGTCGAAGTATTCAACGAGCAGGCAAAGAAAATCAAGGATGCCAAATGGTTAGGACAGGGCACCATCTACCCCGACCGCATCGAGTCGCTGAACATCACGGGCAAGGTCATCAAGAGCCACCACAACGTGGGCGGACTGCCCAAGGAGATGAACCTGCAGCTGTGTGAGCCGCTGAAGTGGCTCTTCAAGGACGAGGTGCGCCGCGTGGGCCGACAGCTGCAGATGCCCGAGCACCTCATCACCCGCCACCCCTTCCCCGGACCGGGCCTGGCCGTGCGCATACTGGGCGACATCACGCCCGAGAAGGTGCGCGTGCTGCAGGAGGCCGACGACATCTACATCCGGGCACTGCGCGAATACAAGGTGAAGCTCACGGGCGAGGAAGCACGCCGAGTACTGGCCGCCGGAGTGCCCGCACAACTGACCGACGGCGAGATTGAAGTGTCGCTCTACGACCAGATATGGCAGGCGGGAGCCATACTCCTATCGACCGTGCGCAGCGTAGGCGTCATGGGCGACGAGCGCACCTACGAGAACCCCGTGGCTCTGCGCGCCGTCACCTCCACCGACGCCATGACCGCCGACTGGGCCCACCTGCCCTACGACTTCATGGCCCGCGTGTCCAACGAAATCATTAACCGCGTGCGCGGCGTCAACCGCGTCTGCTACGACATCTCCTCAAAGCCACCAGCAACCATAGAGTGGGAGTAAACGCCCACTCTACGGCCTCTGCGGCCGACGGCAAACCACCACACACCATGAACTTTGAACTATGATGAGACAGCTTTTACTCGTACTGTCGTTGATGCTGAGCATGGTGACTACCAGCCATGCCCAGACCATACGTAACAGCAGCCAATCGGCAGTAGCAAAGGTCAATGCTGACGGGACAATCAGGAACAGCAATAACTCGGTCGTAGGGCGATTCAGCAGCAATGGCGACATCAGAGACCGCAACAACTCCTACCTGGGAAAGATAGAGAGCGACGGCGACATCAGAGACCGCAACAACTCTTACCTGGGAAAGGTTGCGGACGACGGCACCGTGCGCAACCGCAACAACTCCTACATGGGCAGGGTGGAAAGCGACGGGACGGTAAGGAACGCCAACAACAGCGCCATAGGCTATGTGAAGGGCGTCCCCAGCCGCTATGCCGCCGTTTACTTCTTCTTCGACTTCTTCTGAATTGCACTGCGTCAAATAGTTAATGGCCATGAGACTGCCACTCCATGTCATTGAGATGCTAAAGCGCAAGTCGGGCAGCGGTCTGCACCTGCCTTCCGACTGCGAGACGCTGTCGCTCGACATTGAGAGCAAGACGGGCGTACACATCGGCGCCACCACGCTGAAGCGACTCACCGGATTTGCCGCCGACGACCGCACACCACATGCCAGCACGCTCGACGTCATCGCTCGCTACCTGGGCTATGCACACTGGGAAGAGCTGGCCGCCATCGAAGACCGGGGAAACTCGGACTTCGACGCCGCCGATGGGGAAGTGCGCTCGGCCAGCCTCCCCGTAGGCGCGACGGTGGAGTGTACCTATCTGCCCGACAGAGTGCTGAGGCTGCAATATCTTGGCCACAGCCGGTACCGCGTCGTGGAAAGCCTGAACAGCAAGCTGAGGGTCAGCGACGAGGTGGAAATACTGAGCTTCGTGCCCCACCACCCGCTGCTGGTGATGAACGTTTGCCGAGACGGCGCCTCGCTGGGACAGTTCACCGCAGGCCGCGTCTCAGGCTTGGCGTCCGTCAAGGTGCTCTGACAACTTTGCCAAATTGTAAGCCGAAGCCATGGAGTCGTCGCAGTTCACAGACAGCCAGCCACAGTTCGAGACCATCGAACGAATGGAGACACCCGGTGCCACCTGCGACACCTACCGTGTGAAGCTCTATGGCAAGCTGCACTTCCTGAAACGGCTGAAGCCAGCGTTTCGCGGCGACACACGCTATCAGGAAGCTCTGCGAAAGGAGTTCGATACAGGCTACCGGCTGGAGCACCCCAACCTGGTGAGATACATCTCGCTCGACGACGACGGCATACTCACGGAGTATGTCGACGGCGAGACACTGTCACAGCGACTGCACGCCCAGCCCCGATACTTCAAGTCACGACAGAATACGGACAAGTTCGTACGCCAGCTCCTCGACGTCGTCGGCTATCTGCACAGCCACCAGGTGCTACACCTCGACCTCAAGCCCGACAACATCCTGCTCACACACATCGGCAGCAACCTCAAACTCGTAGACCTGGGATGCTGCTACACCGACACCTTCGCCGACACCACAGGCCACACGGAAGGCTTCGCCGCCCCCGAGCAATTGTCAATGGAGAATGGCAAACTGTCAACGACAACCGACATCTACGCCATCGGCAAGATACTCCAACAGCTGCCCCGCCACCATATATATAATAAGGTAATAGCCCGCTGCACAGCCCCGTCGCCCGAAGACCGCTATCAGTCGGTGGAAGAAATAGCGCGAGCCCTCAGCAGTCACCGCAAGACGCGCGGCATGATTCTTGCCGCCGCCATAGCCGCCATAGCCGCCATCGCCGCCTTTTCAGTATACCGACCGGGGGGCCTACCAGAGAGTAGTTCGCCCGCTCCTACCATTGTCCCCACCTCCCGCTCGGCCCAAAAGGACGCTAGCGTAGAGAAACGGAGCAAGAACCCCTCCCCCGAAGGGGAAGCCCCCCCTACGGCCCCCGAGGGGGCTTCTATAGTTTTGCCGTTTAAGGAAGAGTCTATAGTAGCCCCCTCAGGGGCCGAGGGGGGGGCCTCCCCCTCGGGGGAGAGGTTGGTGGGGGCCAGCACATCCGCTTCCACCGCCGCCACGAGCCAGCAGATGGACAGCGAACTGGACCGCCTGGTCGATGCAGCCTACCGCTCCACCATCGCCTCTTTCTGCGATTCCGTCTTCCCCTCGCTGACCGTCGGCCAGCAGTGGGAGAAACAGTCGTCGGAGTTTCACGCCCAGGCACTCCAGGCGGCCGCCGAGTTGTCGTCGAAATATCCCGACATCCCCGAGAGTGTCGTCATGCAGCATGTCGAGACCCGCTTCCAGGCCCTCGTCGGCTATGTTTTCAACCGTATGCGCGAGAACGGCATGAACCACACCGCAGAATAACACTTTCCTTTAATTGCCCATTAATCTTTGTGAAATGGAAGAAATGGCCGCCCCGCTCCTTCCATTTCTCATTTTCATTTCGTACCTTTGCCGCCAGAATTGAACTGTAACCCCTGAAACAAACTGACAATGGAACGAATTTGATAAAAAATGTAAAATAACAGCCCACAGTGAACGTGATTTGCTGAATAATCCTTATCTTTGCATTGCCGTTCAGTAATGGGCGACAAACATAGTAGGAAGCGTTTAGCTTTCATCTGTACCGAAAAGTCTGGTAAACTTTAA
>CAMPCG010000184.1 GCA_946644025.1 uncultured Prevotellaceae bacterium
CCCCCCGGCCCCTCCCAGGGGAGGGGAGTAGAATGTTCTCCCGCCTCTAAGTCTAACTCCTCCCCTCCCTCACAGGGAGGGGCCGGGGGAAGGGTCTCTCGGGGGCCTTGGAGGCAAGCTGGCCCGGCTTTATTTTTCGTTTCAAAGCTGCAAAAGTAAGAAAAATTCTTCATTTAGCCGCACACTGGCAGCCCGATGAAGAAATTTTTGCTGATTTTGATACAATTTTGCTAATTTTGCAACTTAAAGCCCGCCCTGAGCTTTGGTTCAGCAGGGTGGAAGTCCTCCTGCTCACAAGGAAAGCCCCACCCCCTCCCCTCCGTGAGACTACCCTTTATACCCATCTTGGTAACGGTTGCAAGATGCCAAGATGTCTATAATAGTCCACTGACGGCACAAGCGCGGACGAAAAATCTTTACAACAGCCCCGCCGTATGTCGAAAATTCTGAGCGAAGTCGGCTGGGGATTCAAATACGCGAGTTTTGAGGCAGGTTAAAGGCCCCTTGGAGACCGGACGGCTCTCTCTCATAGACCGGACGGCTTTCTCTCCTAGTCCGGACGGCTTTCTCTCATAGAGAGAGCCGGGCAAACTATAGGCAAAATGGGTCCCGATTTTGCTTGTCAATAAATCGGATAGTGTTGATATATAGTATGTTAAGGAAATGTGGGCTATGAATATGCAGTCGCCTTGAGGGATGAACAATCATCACGAAAAGTCCGTTCTGGAGGTAAAGGAACGTTAAATTGCTGTTTCTTCGTGTTAATTTCTGCACAAATCGGCCGGTTTGTGCAGGAAAATGTGGGCGAAAAACTGCACGAAAATGCCGATGTGTGCATGTTTTTACGCTGGTTTGAGATTTTTCCCGGTGCGATTTTTTGTCAGTTTTCTTTACATGTAAGTAATCGCTCAGTATTAATCACACAGATTGTTTATGAATAATTCGTGGTCATTCTTGTTTCCTTAATCCATAATAGGGTTCTGCGAGAATGAGTGTGGATGTGTTATTCTAAGGAGTCTGGGAGTTTAGGAGTGGCACTTCGTGCCAATGGCCGTGAGCCGATGAATGGCCATTGTCACGAAGTGCCACTCCTAAACTCCTATACTCCTTAGACAATAATAATAGCAGGTACCCAGGGCGGGCCTCTGGGGGGCTGTTGTGTTGCTTATCTTGCCTGTATGTGGGCGATGGCTGCGAGGGCCGCTGCCGCCATGAGGATTATGATGATAAATGCGACCACGGCGGCCAGTATCAGCGACAGGAAACTGCGGGTGTAGCTGTAGCCCGTGAGCTGCTTCAGCGGAATGGTCTGCAGCAACATAAATGCCAGTTCTATCGCGGGGTCTATGCAGAAGAAGGATATGACACTTGTGATTATCGTTAGCATGTTCATCATGTAGACCGTTGCCACGAGAAACTCGGAATAGCGCATGTCGGGGATGTTCGGGCAGTGTCTTACCATGAGGTATAGTATCAGTGAGAAGGGTATGGTGAGGAGCAATTCGAAGATGACGCGGTTTTTGTATGCCCATTCGTGGGCGACTATTGCCGCCTTGTCGATGTCCATTTTCTGGTCCCCGTCAACCTCCCCCTGAGGGGAAGGCTTTTGCGGTGATGTCGTCGATTCCGTCTGCTCGGCGCCTCCCTCGGTCGCGGCCTGGGAGAGTGCAGCTCCGTGGGTCTCCTCGTATTCTTCCCGTTGCTCCTCTATAGAGGCTTCAAAGCGGTTTATACCCTTGATGTTCAGCCCGGTATTGATGAGCAGCGAGAGGGCGCCGATAAGGAAGAACATCTTGAAGGGCGGGAAATAGGCCATCTGCATACCGCTGAGGTAGTCGCGTATCATGTAGCCGGGGCGCAGGAAGAGGTCGCGCAGGGTGCGGAACATTCCGCGGTTGCCCAGCCCCCAGACGTCGAGGTAGAGCAGGAAGGCGTTCTTCATGGAGTAGCGCCCTATCTTGGACGACTGCCCGCACTGGGGGCAGAAATTGCCTACATACTGGCGGCCGCAGGTGGGGCAGACGTGCTCCTCGTCGGTCATGGGCTTCACGTGGTGGGGAATCTTCTGCCAGGCGCAGAATTTGCGGTATCGCTCTTTCAGGTCTTCAAACATGGTGCAAAGGTAGGCTTTTTTCTCCGTTGCCGCAAGGATTACGGTCTCAATTTATGGCTCGTGCCCCCAAAAAACGTGCGGATTGTTTGCTCGTTTCATTAATTATTGTTACCTTTGCCGCTGAATGTTTAACAATCAATTACCAACTATGGAATCAACAGCTATCCGCCGCCGTCCCGCCTCCTTCCGCCTGCGCACCGACCTGCTGGAGGGGCTGAAACGCAAGGCCGCCCAGGAACATTGCACCCTGAACAGCTACGTGGAGAACGTGCTGCTCGACATTGTCTACGACGAGCCTAACGAGACGACCAAGGCCGCCATCATGGAGGCAATGTCAGGGAGAAACCCCAATAAGGTTTACACAGACGTTGACGCGATGTTTAATGATATACTGAACGAAGAGGGATGAGAGAATTACAACCTACAACCCAGTATAGGAAAGACTTAAAGCGGTACAAATACAAGCCTAAGAAACTGGAAACTCTCAGGACTGTCCTTAATTTCCTCAAGGATGGGCAGCCTATCCCTCCTGAATATTCCCCCCATAAGCTCCAGGGGCAGTATAAAGGCTGCCTTGAGTGCCACGTCGACGACGACTTCCTGCTCGTCTGGTTGGACGAGGTGAACAATGTCATAGAGCTGGTGCGCCTGGGGACACACTCCGAGCTGTTCGGCAAATAGAAACTTGAATAAACGAAATTTATTATGGCAACAATCACTTTAAGTCCGGCATCGTACTCACTGGCTCAGAACTATGCCAAAGCAGATGGATTGAGTGTGGAGGATTGGATGACCAAGCTTATCCTGCACTTCAAACCTGCTAAAAGGAAAAAATACAAAATGAAGAAGATAGAAGAGCTGAGCCCAGAACTTCAAGCGTTGATAGGCTTTGCAAAACCTGCGATAGCCACCGACGATGACATTAATGGCGATAAGGCAAGAACTGAGTACCTAACTGCGAAATATGATTTATGATTAGGGTGTTTCTTGATACCAATATTCTTTTAGACATCATTGAGGGAAGGCAGAAATTCTTACAAGCTGCTTCCAATGTCTTCGACTTAGGGGTCAGGGGGCAGATACAGATGTTTGCCACTCCGCTGACATTTGCGAATTGTGTATATACCGCACGAAAAAACGTCGGCTATGAACATGCAGTGAACGGTTTGAAATGCTTGAAAAGTTATGTCAAGACTGCTACAATGGATGATACCCAAGTAAACGATGCCCTGAGTTCTGGTATGCCAGATTTTGAAGACATGCTCCAATACGAAGCTGCCGTGGCTGCTAAATGCGATGCCATCGTAACAAGAGACAAGAAGCGACATTTCCCCAGTGACGGATTACCTGTTTTAACGCCAGAATCGTTCTTAAACAACTTCTTCGGTGAGTGACAATTTTCGAAGCCGCTTGGGCAACGTACACGAAAGTGATGAGTAATAAGTGAAAGTGATAAACGATAACCGATGGATGCAAAGCGAATCTTGGAATTCCTGCGTCAGGTGACGCAGAACAACAACCGCCCTTGGTTTCTGGAGCATAAGGGTGAGTATGAGGCCGTGAGGGCCGACTTCGAGCGGGGCGTGGGCCAGGCGCTGGAGCGCATCGTGACGTTCGACGCGTCGGTGGCCCACCTTGCGGTGAAGGACTGCACCTACCGCTTCTACCGCGACACGCGCTTCTCGGCCGACAAGTCGCCCTACAAGAACCACCTGGGAGCCTACATCTGCGCCCGGGGCAAGAAGTCGCTGCACGGAGGATACTACATACACCTGGAGCCGGGACACTGCATGGTGGCCTGCGGCAACTACTGGCTGCCCACCAACATACTCACCTCGTGTCGCAACGAGATTATGGGCAACACCGAGCAGTGGCTCAAGTGCGTCGAGAGCCCGGAGTTCCAGAAGTACTACGGCAACACGGTCGCCAGCAACTTCCCTACACCCGCCGACGTATCGAGCTGGGACCAGCCCCAGGAATTCGGGCTGGAGAAGCTGAAGACCTGCCCCTCGGGCTTCCCCCGCGACTGGGAGCACGTGGAGTACCTGCGACTGAAAGACTACTGCTGCTGGCACCAGGTGGGCGACGACTTCTACGACGGCGACCATTGGCTGGACGAGGCCGAGCGTATGTTTCGCGCCGCCAAGCCCATGATGGACTTCGTGAACGACGTCATCGACGACTACGAATAGGTAAATATAGCCCCTGAGGCCCCCCCCTTCGTCCCCCGAGGGGGACACGATAGATTCTCCCTTGAACGGCGAAACTATAGTAGCCCCCTCGGGGGCCGAAGGGGGGGCATTTAAGATTATGGAAAAAGAAGAGAAATACCGACTGCTCGTGGAGCAGGTGAAGAGCCTCGTAGAGGGCGAGACGGACAGCATCGCCGTCATGGCCAACGTGTGTGCCGCCATTCATGAGACGATGGGCTTCTTCTGGACAGGATTCTATCGCGTGGTGGACGGCGAGTTGCGGCTCGGCCCCTTCCAGGGCCCCGTGGCGTGTATGCACATCGCGTTCGGACGCGGCGTGTGCGGCACGGCGTGGCAGAGACGGCAGACCATCGTCGTGCCCGACGTGGAGCAGTTCCCGGGACACATCGCGTGCAGCAGCCTTTCGCGCTCGGAAATCGTGGTGCCCGTCTTTGCAGACGATGGAGGAGAGGTCGTAGCCGTACTCGACATCGACAGCCGCGAGCTGAACACCTTCGACGAGATAGACCGTCAGTACCTGGAGCAAATCTGCCAAATAGCCCCCCTAAAGGGGAGTGAAAGGGGAGTGAAAGGGGAGTGAAAGGGACAATAGTTCTACAATATAATAAGCTGTGAAGTAACGTCCCTTTCACTCCTCCTTCACTCCCCTTTCACTCCCCCTTCACTTCCCCTTCACTCCCCCTTCACTTCCCCTTCACTCCCCTTAATTGATAAATTATCCAAAAGCAAAAACCTCACCCTATGAAAAGAGTAAACATCTACGAAGAGGCCGAACGCTGCCTCCTTTGCCAAGACGCTCCCTGCACGAAGGCGTGCAAGACGGGCGACCCCGCACGTGCTATCCGTGCCATCCGCTTCGACAACAGCAAGCCGGCCGTGCAGTGGGTGGCCGCCTGTAGCGATGCCGACCTGGAGGCGGCCGAGCAGGCATGTATCCACTTCAACGGACCTATACGCCTGAGGGAGGTGCTGCGCAGCATCGAACCCGACGACGTGCCTGCTCCTCCTTACCCCAGCCTGGAGATAGACTTCTGCGGCATACGCTGCGAGAACCCCTTCTTCCTCGCCTCGTCGGCCGTATGCACCAACTATGGCATGGTGGCCCGCGCACTCGACGCTGGGTGGGCCGGCGTGTTCTACAAGACCATCTGCCTGCAGGAAATCAAGGAGGTGTCGCCACGCTTCGACGCCGTCCACAGCTACGGCAATAGCGGCGACTTCTACGGCTTCCGCAACATGGAGCAGCTCAGCGAGAACCCCACCGACATGGACTTCGACATCCTGCGGCGGCTGAAGAAGGACTACCCCTCGAAGGTCATCGTGGCCAGCATCATGGGCCAGACCGAGGAACAGTGGGTGGAGCTGGCACGCAAGGCCGAAGAGGCTGGCTGCGACGCCGTGGAGCTGAACTTCTCGTGCCCGCAGATGAAGGTGGCGGGCATGGGCAGCGACGTGGGACAGAGCCCCGAGCTGGTGGCCGTCTACACCATGGTCGTCAGGAAGACGGTGAAGATTCCCGTCATACCGAAGATGACGCCCAACATCACCCACATCTATCAGCCCGCCATGGCCGCCTTCTTTGCCGGGGCCAACGCCATCTCGGCCATCAATACCATCAAGTCGGTCACCATGGCCGAAGCAGCCGAGGTGTCGGGCCAGCGCACCATCTCGGGCTACTCGGGCCGCGCCGTCAAGCCCATCGCCCTGCGCTACATCCTCGAGATTGCGCAGAACCCCGTGCTGAAGGGCCTGCCACTGAGCGGCATAGGAGGCATAGAGACCTGGCGCGACGCCCTGGAGTACATCCAGCTGGGGTGCAGCAACGTGCAGGTGTGTACCGCCGTGATGCAGTATGGCTACCG
>CAMPCG010000185.1 GCA_946644025.1 uncultured Prevotellaceae bacterium
GGAGAAAGGGACCCGCCGCTGACGCGCCGGGAATAGTGGCCGTCGGCGGAGGAGGCGGGAGAAAGGGGCCCGCCGCTGACGCGCCGGGAATAGTGGCCGTCGGCGGAGGAGGCGACGGAGGAGGCGGCGGAGAAGGAGGCGGCGGCGGTGCGGGCGGCGGCGGTGCGGGGCTGTCCTACGTAGACGTCGTCGACCATGAGCATGAAGGAGCCGAAGCGGTTGTACTCGCTGATGTAGCGAATGGCGAACTTCACCTGCTTGCCGGCGTAGTCGGCGAGGTCGTAGACGAACTCGCGCCAAGCGCGGTGGTCGGCCGTCTCGAAGTTGTCGCGGTCCAGTCGGGTGAAGGCGTCGGTCGTCGGGTTCTGGGTGTTGGTGGTGATGTAGACCATGAACCGCTCGGGGAACTGGTCGGCGGCCTTTGCCATGAACGAGAGCACGTTGTCGGTGCCCACGGTGACGGTGGGCGAGATGAGCCAGTCGTCGTTGGCATTGCCCGAGCTGGTACGTGTGAATCCCACGTACTGCTGTCCGCTATAGGGTCTGAGTATGGGGTAGTCCACCCACCATGTGGGCTCTACGGTCATGGGGTTGATAATCTGTGCGTACTGCAGCACGGCCCTGTTGGGGTAGCTTCCCAGGAGTGCTGCCGCGGCCTCCTGGTCTACGTCTATGCCGGTCCAGGGTGCGAAGTCCACCGCCCATCCCTCGTAGCTCTCGAAGTCGTCGAAGAATGCCGGCAGCTCTGTGTTCCAGCTCAGGGTGATGCTGTTGGTGCCGTCGTAGGCGTTGTGTGCCACCTCGGCGTTGAGGGCGTAGGGTGTGCGGGTCTTCTCCACGAGGTTCAGTGTGACGCTGTGCTCGGTAGTCCCGTCGGCCACGTAGAAGTCCTGCGAGAGCCGCTCGTAGCCGTCGCGCTGCAGGGTGACGTTGTTGTTGCCGGGGTAGATGTTGAGCGAGCAGCTGCCCTGGCTGTCGAGCTTCAGCGAGCCGTAGGACAGCTGGTAGTCGGTCTGCGTGACCTGTATGGGTTGTCCGGTGATGTCTTCGCCCTCGGGGGCGTTCACCTTGATGTTCAGCAAGACGCTGCGTTCCTGGGCGTAGGCTGCGTTGCACAGCATGATGGCCAGAAGGACGGCAAAGAGGTAGAGTCTTTTCATGTATTTAGGTGTTGTGGGTGAGGTGGGTGTTGTGGGTGTTGTGGGTGAGGTGGGTGTTGTGGGTGAGGTGGGTGTTGTGGGTACTGTAAACGAAACGCTTGGACAACAAGGGCTGTCCTCACCCTTTTGTTGCGGGTGACGGGTACAGCAGCCCTTGTTGTCCACGCGTCGGTGCTTGCCGGTGTTATTTCGTTCCGGCCATAGCGTCGATAATCATGGAGATGTCGGCCACGTCGGTGGAGTTGTCGCCGTTGACGTCGGCAAAGCCCTTTTCGGCGGTTCCGGCCATGACGTCTATGACGGCGGCGATGTCGGCCACGTCGACGGTTCCGTCGGCATTAACGTCGCAGGGGTCTCTCTCGATGACACCCTTGAAAGTGAAGTCGTCGAAGAATGCCATCCAGTTGGCCGTCACGGTGGTGTGGCGCACGGCGATGTAGAGTTCCTTTCCGGCGTAGTTGGCCAGGTCTACGACGTAGTGGTTCCACTGGTTCTCGGCCAGGTAGGGCATCTCGGTCTCGCGCATGACGCTGGTGAAGTCGGCCGTCTTAGGCTCTTTCTCGCTGACGAGTACGGCCACGCGGTGCAGGTCGTTGTCGCCCACGAAGACGGAGTTCTGAGTGCCGAGGTTGCGTGCGTAGAAGTCGAAGGTGGCACCTTCGCCCACGTAGAACTTCTTGCTGATGAGCCAGTCGTCGGCAGCCGAGTTGTCGGCGGGAGCGGCGGCGGCAATGGTGTGGTTGCCCGACACGGCAGCGAGCATACTCACGTTGTTGTTAGTGACCTGCGTGAAGGCGTAGCGTCCGCCGTCGTTCTCCACCTCGGTGAGGTAGTAGCCCAGCTGGTAGGTGGCCTTGTTGTCCACGTCTATCTGGGTGAAGTCGGTCTTCCATTCATAGTCCAGGGGGTTGGGCTCGAAGGCGTAGTAGTGTGTCTTGGCGTCGAGTGCCTCGCCCTTGACGGGGAACTCTGCCGTTGCTCCGCTCTCGAACTCCACGACCATCTTGTCCTCCACCTGGCCCACGGTCTCGTTGGCGTTGAACTGCAGGCTGAAGGCGATGCCTTCGCCGGCGGGAATCTCCTGTCCCTCGGCGATAGAGGCGGTGAAGTTGTCGTTAGTGAAGCTGACGGCCTTCACCTTGAGCGTGTTCTTGCCCTTGTTGAGCATGGTGAACTGCTCGCCCGAGTTGACGGCCTTGCCGAAGTTCACCTTGCCTGCATCCCAGCCGTCCTTGTTGAAGACGGCGCGGTCGGCCACGTTGCCGTCGATGACGATGTTGTCGAGGGTGCCGTAGCCCTTATAGGTCACGAAGCAGCGGGTAATCCATCGGAACTGGATGGTCTTGCCGGCGTACTTGTCGAGGTCGATGTACTCGTTGCGCCAGTATTTCTTTCCGTCAGCGTCGGCAGCCTCTGAGAGGATGGACGCCTGTTCCCACTGTCCGTCGGAGAAGATCTCGAACACCACCTCGTCATAGCCGTTGCCGCCTTCCACGTTCTGCTTCTTCAGCAGTCCCGTCTCGTCGACCATCAGGTCGCTGGGATGAGCGTTGCCCCACACGAAGGAGATGCTCATGGTCTTACCGTCGGCAGGCAGCGTGAACTCGGGCGATGTCAGCGTCACGGCTTCTCCTGCGTTCAGATGTCCTGATGCCAGGCTGGCGCCCTTTCCGCCGTAGGGATAATAGGAGTTGGGGCTCCACTTGGCGAAGTCATACTGACCGTTAGTGACGCTCAGCCATCCCGTGGGCACGGGCTGCTCCTTGGTGCATTCGTCGAAGTTCTCCTCGTAGGGGAACTCCATGACCGATGCGTCGGGCTGGGTGGTGAATCGCCATGTGCTGGCCGTGGTGCACTCGCCCTTCTCGTTGTAGGGCACCACCTTCCAGCGGTAGGTGGTCTCGTAGTTGGCAGCGGGTATGGTGTAGGTGAGGGCGTTGCCCACGTTGAGGTCTTCTATGAGGTCGTTGGCCTCGGCATTGCTGCCCACGAAGAGCTTGTAGCCGGTGGCGAACTGTGCGGGAGCCCACTTCAGGACAATGTCCTTCGGGTAGATGTTGGTAGCGCCGTTGCTGGGGCTGATGACGGTGGCGTTGCCGGGCACGCCGTTGGCACCGTAGACGTTGGGCAGCAGCACGCGGTCGAGCGTGAAGGTGCTGAGGTCGTAGGCACCCTCGTCGTCGTCCTCCACGGCGGGGTAGAACCAGCGCACGTAGCTCTCATCCGAGCCCAGACCCAGGTCGACGGTCTCGGTGAGCATCTGGTTCAGGCCGCTCTGGTAGTCGCTGGTCCACTTCGTGGTCCAGGTGTCGCCGCCGTCGTAGGACACCTGCAGCTCAATGTCGTACTCGGGCGCATATTCGCCGTCGTATTGGTTGTAGTAGCTGAAGGTCACCTTTCCGCCGTCGCTCAGGTCGAGTCGGGGCGAGCGCAGGTAGGAGGCCGTGCCCGAGAAGTCGCCGCTGCAGTAGACGCTGCCGTCGCCCTCGATGGCGGCGTTGGTCTGGTTCCAGCCGTTATTCCTCCATCCTGCGGGGGGGAAGTAGTCGTTGAAGGTCTCGAGCGTGTAGCCCTCGGGCACGGCTTCCTTCGTGGCCGAGTAGGCAATGGTCACGTCGCCGCCCGTGGTGTGGAGCACGGCGTTGCCCTGGGCGGGGCTGAAGAGCGACGCGGTGTAGCTCAGCTGGAACGTCACCGACTCGTTGGTGCGCAGGTTGACGGCGTCAAGGTCGAGCGTCGTGGCGATGCCCTGGGGGAAGTCGGTGCCCGTTATCTTCAGTCCGTCCTTGCCGGTGTTCGTCAGGCGTATGACCTCGGTGTAGAGCTTCTCGCCCACGTAGATGTTGCCGAAGTTATAGCGGTCGAGGCTCACGCTGGCCACGGGGCCGGTGGCGGGGGTGAACTGCTTCACCGACACGTCGTCGAGCCACACTACGTTGGCCATTTCCGTGAACATCTTGTAGACGAAGGCTATCCTCACCTTCGACCCCTTCCAGTCGCTCAGGTCTACCTTAGAGGTGTGGGGGTCCCACGTGGTGATGGGGAAGACGTTCACACCGCTCTCGCGCAGCATGTTCTGGTCCTGGATGGAGAAGACGGTCTCGGCACCCTGCAGGTTGTCGCCCTCGACGATGCGCACCTGAAGGTCGTAGCGCGATTTCTCGTCGGCGTTCATCGGGCTCACGCGCCAGGTGAACTGCAGCTGGTAGGTGTCGTCGAGGTTGAGTTCGGGCGAGAGCAGTATCTCCTCGCGCGGACCCACACCGTCGCCGTCGGTAGAGCCGATGGGGCCGTCGACGGCGGCACAGCAGGCACCGCTGATGGTGGGGCCGCCCGCTGCCTCGGGGTCGGAGTAGTAGTTGTGCCAGGTGTAGGTGGCTTTAGTGCCGCTGTAGCTGTTCACCGTGGTCCACCCCTCGGTCTTGGCTACCGGGGTGGGGCTGCTGCCGGTATTGCCGGTCTCGAAGTCTTCGTCAAGAAGGGTCTGCGCCTGCACGGTGGAAAGGGCAAGCGCCGACAGCATGGTCAGATAGAATTTTCTCATGGGAAATGTTGCTTAATTCGTTGTTTTATATACTGTTTTAGCGTGCAAAGTTATAAATATTTAACCGTTTCAAACAACAAAAACGTATAAAAAATGCAAAATCTGTATGATAATACGGTATTTTTACGGAATCAGCGACACAGTCCTGTCCGTCCTGACACTGTGAGAGAGCCGTTGAAAGGTTGTCGTTGCCCGGATTTCTTGTGGTGAAAGGGTAGGGGCAATTTACAAACTACGTCGACGTTTGTAGAAACGTCGACGTAGTTTGTACAAACGTCGACGTAGTTTGTACAAACGCCGACGTGGTTTGAAGATTTTGTTCCTGGTGCCTACATGCTCTTCTTCCAGCCTTTGGCCATGAACCACAGGCCGACGGCGATGAAGGGCAGCGACAGCAGCTGGCCCATGTCGAGGGGCAGCGACTGCTCGAAGGCTTCCTGCACCTCCTTGGTGTACTCGATGAAGAAGCGGAAGGTGAAGATGAAGAAGAGGCAGAAACCGAAGTAGAAGCCTGTGCCGACGCGCTGCGGGTACTTCTTGTAGAGCACGATGCAGAGCACGAAATAGACGGCGTAGGCAATGGCCTCGTAGAGCTGGCCGGGATGGCGCGGCAGCTGGTCGACGCGCTCGAAGATGAAGGCCCAGGGCACGTCGGTGGCACGGCCGATAATCTCGGAGTTCATCAGGTTGCCCAGGCGGATGAAGCAGGCAGTGGTGCCGGTGGCGATGGCAATGTTGTCGAGCACCTGCCACACGGGCATCTTCAGCCGACGGCAGTAGAGCAGCAGCGCCAGGATGAGACCCAGCGTGCCGCCATGGGAGGCAAGGCCCTGATAGCCAACAAGATGCCAAGACCCGTCTTGGGAGAAGTGGATGGGCAGCAACATCTCGATGAAGCCGCGGCCGGAGGTGAGGAAGTAGTCGGGCTGGTAGAAAAGGCAGTGGCCCAGACGGGCACCGATGAGGATGCCCACGAAGCAGTAGATGAATAGCGGCTCGAACTTCTCCTGAGGCACACGCTGGTCTTTATACAGCCAGCGGACAATAAGGTAGGCCAACAGAAGGCCGATAAGCCAGCACAGTGAGTACCAGCGTACACTGAACGAGCCGAGCTGGAACGCCGTCAGGTCAGGATTCCATATTATATATAATAATGTGTCAATCATAAACTAAGTCTTTTTATAACCTACCGGTTATCCGTTGTTTTGTATTTCATCAGGGGAATGAGTTGCTTAATACAAAAAGCGGGACGGAAGCACCCTGTCGTGGTTCTCCATCCCGATTCCTTTCCTTCGCGCAGAGGCGTTTACTTTCCGTGGTGCTCGTCAGAGACGGTCAGCTTCTTGCGACCCTTGGCACGGCGCGAAGCCAGCACGCGGCGGCCGTTCTTCGTGGCCATGCGCTCGCGGAAGCCATGCTTGTTCACGCGGCGGCGATTGTGGGGCTGAAATGTTCTTTTCAT
>CAMPCG010000186.1 GCA_946644025.1 uncultured Prevotellaceae bacterium
TGAGTTCGGTCATCTTCGACTGGTCGGCAGCACACTGCTCCAAGTAGACGTCACCCTCTGGCAGCGGCTGACCCATGTAGTCCACGCCCAGTCCGGCACGTGTGCGGATGGCCTTGATGACGTCGTAGGCGGTGTAGCCCACACCTGTCGGGTCGGCTTTCGGGCCCCATGCGTCGTTGGCAGCCTCGGCGTAGGCCAGGAAAATCTCGGTGTAGCGTATGCGTGCATAGATGTGCTGCTGCTCGATGAGCGAGCTGGACAGCGGGCTGACGTCGTCGCGGAGCAGCTTCTTTACGTAGTAGCCCGTGCGGGTCGACGTAGCGATGTTGTTCAAGCCGTCAATTGTCTCTTTGTTGTCGTTAGCATAGGTGCCGGTGATGATGACCGTGCGCTTGAACGTCATGCCGTTGTAGAGCACATTGTCGGCCAGTCGTGGGTCGCGGTTGGCATAGGGATTCTGCGGGTCGTAACCGGAACCGGCGGCGGTGATGGGCAGTCCGCTAAGCATGGGGAAGGCATCGACGAGGTTCTGTGAGGGGTTGACGCGTCCCTGACCGTAGAGCGAGGGAGGATAGTTCTCGCGCTCCTGCGTAGCGTTCTTGTGGCGGTCCTCACGCCAGAGTATCTCGGGCATCTCGGCAGCATTGGGCTCCAGCTTGGTCTTGTTCTTGTACCAGGTGTTACCCGTGGGGTCGAATCCGTCGAGTCCGCCGATGTGCTTCAGCACGTTGGCACAAAGCGTGGCAGCCTCGGCCGACGTCACGCCGCTCTGCTCGCGGAAGGCGGGGCTGGCGGCCAGCAGTGCAGCCTGAGCCTTGACGGCTTCAGCCACCTTGGCTGTCAGACGGTTGCTGGCTTTCTGTCCAAACACGAGGTTATAGCCAGAGACGATGGCACCTAAAGCGCGATACTTCTCGGGAATTTCGCTCTCGCTGGTGATGTCGGTATAGTCGAAGGGCAGCAGTGCCATGGCGCTGTCGCAGTCGGCATAGATCTGCTTGATGCAGTCGGCAAACGAGGCGCGCGGCTGGTTGAAGTCTGAACTACCGTCCTCAGCGCTGGTCAGCAGGGGCACACCATAGAGCTGGCCGTCGTCAGCATAGCCGCCGTGAGCCATCAGCAGGTAGTAGTAGAAGATGGCGCGCAGGCCGAAGGCTTCACCCTTCAGTCGGTCGATGAACATCTTCTGCTTGGAGACGGCGCTGGTAGCCCATTTTACATTTTCGACAATCTGGAAGAAGAGGTTGACATACTGTATGCCGTCCTTGCAACTGTTCCACTGCGACATGGGGTCGTTGTCGGAAGCCCATGTGCCTGATGCTGCCATGTTGTAGTAGGCACTGCTGGTGTTGTTGGTCACGGCATCGTCCGTGGCCACGTCAGTCTGCGTGGTCGTCAGGTAGGGCAGCCGTCCATAGCCGTACATCAGCAGTCCGTTGGCATACAGCGACTCCTCGGTCATGTCCTCAGTCTGGCGGTTGTTCTCTTCAGCAGGGGTGAACATGTCGTCGCACGAGCTGAAGGCGAGCAGACCGAGTAAAAAGAATATAAAGTTTCTTGTCTTCATTATCTATGATCTCCTATCTATTATCTATTATCTCTTATCCCTTATCTCCATTTAGAAGGTAGCTTTCACACCGATGTTGTAGAAGCGCGTCTGCGGAGCATAGCCGACGTTGGTCTCCATCATCTTGCGGTGCTTAGAGAAGGTGAGCAGGTCGTTGCCGTTCACGTAGACAGACAGAGCCTTGACCACTTTGCCTTGGAACATCTCCTCGGGGAAGTCGTAGGTCAGCTGCACCTTGCGCAGATTGAAACGGTCGGTGCTGTACAACCAGAAGGTAGAGGGAGATGCATTGTGGTTGTGGCTCAGTGTGGTCAGACGCGGGTGGGTGGCAGTGGCTGCCGTCTCGGGCGTCCAGCGTCCACGGGCGTTGACTGAATACTTGTTCTCCTGTTGCATGTAGTAGTAGCTGCCCATGCCTGTGTAAACACGGTCTTCGTCATTGCCTCTTGGATTGTTGAAGTAGTAGCTGCTCTTCATGCTTTTAGCTCCAAACTGACCATTGCCAAGCACAAAAAGCGTCCAGTTCTTATACTTCAGCGTGAGGTTTATACCTAACGTTAATGGAGCGCCGTATGCACCAGACTTGCCCAAGTTGACCATGTCTTGCTTGTTAATGACGCCATCTTTGTTGACGTCCTCGTATTTCAGGTCGCCAGGCTTGAGCGTACCGCCAAGGCTTGTCTTGGGCATACCTGCTTTCAGGGTGTACGTACCAGTCTCAGCGTTGTAGTCGAAGTCGTCGGTAGTGTAGAAGCCCAGGCACTTGTAGCCCCAAATAGCATCAATGGGACGACCTTCGCGGTGCAGGTAGTCATATTCTACAAGCTCGTCGTACTTCGTGTTCTCGGTAGTAAAATAGGTACCGACCACGCCGAGGGCAGCATGCACCTTGCCGAACTGCTTCTGAGCTTTCACGCTGAAGTCAAGACCGCGGCGGAGTTGCTCGTTGTAGTTGATGGCCGGCTTGAAAGAGCTACCCTGCAGACCGTCCTGCAGATGCGAGGGGAAGAACGTCGGACTCTGGGTAATCAAGCCCGTCATCTTCGTATTGAAGAAGGTAAGGTCGGTGCTAATCAGCTTGTTGAAGAACGAGCCGCGCAGACTGACGGAGAACTCCTTGCGATGGATGAAGTCCAGCGACGGATTGATACCATTCTTCGAGAAGGTCAGCTGTGCAGTGGCACCCTCGTTCCAAGTGAAGCCGCTGCCTCCCTGCGACCATATAGCTTGGTAGATATAGAACTGCTTGTTGTCCAAGTAGATGTCGATGTCCTCGTTCAGGTTGCTGTACGATGCACTGAGCATCAGGTCGTCGACGAATGAGTTCTTCAGGAAATTCTCCTTGGCGAGGTTCCATCCTAACGTGAAGGAGTAAGAGAGGGCTCCACGGTTGCCTTCAGCCAGTCGGGCAGAGTGTACGCCAGAGAGCTGCATCTCGGCGAAGTAGCGGCTCATGTAGTCGTAGCCGGCCTGCAGTCCTAAGTTGGCGTTGGTGTAGCGGTGGTAGGCACCGCTGGCTGTTGTGGTGTACATACTGGCTAAGAGCATACCCGTGACGTGGTGCTTTCCGGCGAACGTGTTGTCGTAGTCGAAGTGTCCGTTCCAGGTAATTGTCTGGCGGTACTTAGTACTCTCGTTCGGCATGTCCATGTGACCCGAACGCACCTCGTCGTTCTGCATGGTCAGCGCCACGATGGCATCCTTGGCGTTGTAGTTACTCCAGGTGGGGATGTACACGGCATACTTGTTTGCATACCGCAGACTGTAGTTGGCAGCGTAGTCGATGGAGAAGAGCGTCTTGAACGACAGACCCTTGAGAATCTTGTTCATGTCGTAGATGATGCCAGCGTCGAACTGGAACTGGCGGCTGACGTCCTTCGTTTTGCCACCGAACAGACAGTCGGCAATGGCGTTGGTCTGCGTCTCCTTCGTACCGCCGGGGAAGAACTTGCCGTCGAGCAGGTTGAGCGACTTGCCAAGCGTGGCGAGAGCCATGGTGGCGTTGGGGTCAACCATGTCGATGGAAATCAGCGGCGCAGCATTTCTGGGGAAGTTGGGGCGCGTGTTGGCTGCTGCGTCCCAGAAGTTGCCACTGTTCTTGTTGGCATTATAGAAGGTGGCGCTCACGTTGGCCCATCCCTTGATGACCTTGTTGATGACGAGGTCCACATTACCACGTACGCTGAATCGGTCGGTGTAGTTGTCCTTGGCGTCGCCGAAGTCCAGCAGGTCGCCCAGCCGGTAGTAGCTGATGTTGGTGTAGAAGTGGGCACGCTGGCCGCCGCCCTGAATCTCCACCGTACCTTCCGAGCGGTTGTACGTCTTGCGGATGTACTCGTCGGAGTAGTAGTTCACGTTCGGGTAGCGGTAGGGATTGCTGCCCGTAGCGTGGTTGTAGATGTCCATCTGCGTATAGGCTGGCAGCAGTCCGTCGTTGGCACGAGCCTCGTTGTAGAGCGTCATGTATTCGGCTGAACCGATATACTCGGGGAACTCCTTGGCTACGTGGAAGCCCGTGTTGGCGTTGGCCTTGATCTGCAGTCCGTCCACCGTTCCGCGCTTGGTAGTGATGAGGATGGCACCCTTGGCAGCCTTCGAGCCGTAGAGTATCACAGCCTGCGCACCCTTGAGGAAAGTTACCTGCTCAATCTCCGAGGGAAGCACGTTGTTTGAGGGACGCTTCACACCGTCGATGATGATGAGCGGCAGGTTGCTGTTGTCGTTGTTGTCCAGTCGGTCGTTGTCCATGCCCCAGAGGTTGTTGCCCGTCCATCCGCCTACGAGCGCATAGAGGTCGTCGAGGCTACCTACGGTGTAGTCCTTTTTCTGCAGTTCCTCCATGTCGACGTAGGCTACGCCTCCGAGCAGGTGGTCTTCATCCTTGTCGCGGTAGGCAACGTGGACTTTCTTTTTTGCCACGGCAGAGTCGGCGCTGTCGGCAGTCTGTGCGTTGGCCGTCAGAGGCGAAGCTGCCAGCATGGCAAAGAGAAATATATTTGTTTTCATCTTTTTCATAATGCTTAATGCTTAATGCTTAATGAGTGCTGTAGCAAATTTTTCACTTTTCACTTATACCTTATACCTATTATTACCACCCTGGGTTTTGGGCATATCCTTCGTAGAGGTAGATGTCCTTGTCGGGCAGCGGGAACCAGTAGTGCTTGGGGTCGAAATTACGCTTGATAAGCGGTTCTTTGTGGAAGTTTGCCACATGGGCGTCCTTCGGGTCGTGCAGTGCCTCGCGTGTGGTGGCGTTGAAGTACCATCCGTCGCTTTCCAGACGCTGGAACTCGTGCGAATACTTCTCCGTGTAGGGAGGCTCCGTCAGCAGCAGCCAGCGCTGCAGGTCGCACCAGCGGAATCCCTCGAACGACAGCTCAACGGTACGTTCGCGGCGAACCTCGTCCATGAAGTCCTTGGCTGTGGTCATGCGGTTGGCAGGCACGTGCTCCATGGGGTAGTCGTCAGAGTTGACGCGGTCACGCAGGGCGTTGATGGCGTCGACAGCCGACAGCGACATGCAGTAGTCGGGGCGCTCCTTGATGGCATTGAGGTTGTCGGTGGCTATGGCGATGGCCGTGCGAGCCTCTGCGTACATTAGGTAGATGTCGGCCAGTCGCATGTAGGGGATATAGCTCTGGAAGCTGTAGTCCCAGTCGTACCAGCGGTCGCCCACGTTACACTGGTGGGGTATCAGTTTCTGGATGAAGTAGCCCGTGCTGCTGCCGTTGTCGATGGCACGCATGGCGCCGCCGGTGTACAGTGAGCAGTAGTCCAGCTTCTTCTGTTCGGGGGTCAGTCCGTCGATGCTGAGCACGTAGTGGAAGCCGTCGAAGATGATGTCGTGATAGAAGCGCGGGTCGCGATCCTTAAAGGGATGTTCGGGGTCCCAGCCAGAGTCGGGGTTCAGCACGTACTCGCCATTGCGTACGAGGTAGATAGGCTGTCCGTTAGCCATGCCGTACTGGTCGACGAGGTTAGCCGTGGGGTGGTGGATAATGTTGTCGTGTTCCACCAGTCCGGCAACCTTCGGGCCGAATATCTTGGCACAGTTCCAGTTTGCCGAGTTGACGCCAGGGAATGCACCACGGAAGATGGCCTCGGATGCACCGGGCATTTTCCAGTTGGCCTTGACGGTATAGAATATCTCGGAGTAGCTGTCCTCTGCAGCCTCGTCCTTCTCGTGGTTATAGATGTCGGAATACTTGAACTGAGCGAGCTTGTAGCGCACGGTACCCTTGATGACCATGTCGAGGGCTCTGCCAAAAGTCTCGGCAGCCTTCTTGCAGTACTCTACGTCGTAGTCGTAGGTCTTGCCGTTGGAGCTGGCGCCCAAGAGCTGTGCGGTGCCGCCGTTCTTGGTCTTCTCAAACTCCTTCATGAGCGGCGAGCCAGCCCAGAGGTAGACCTTGCCCAGGTAGCAGAGTGCCATGAACTTGTTGACGCGCAATTCGTTCTTGTCCGAAGTGTACATACCGGCCAGCGTCTCGTCCCAGTCGTTGGGCAGCAGG
>CAMPCG010000187.1 GCA_946644025.1 uncultured Prevotellaceae bacterium
CATGCCCTACCTCTACAGCATGGCGGGATGGGTACACCTCAGCGACTACAGCATGATGCGCGCACTGGTGATGGACTTCGGCAGCGACACGCAGGT
This sequence comes from uncultured Prevotellaceae bacterium, assembly GCA_946644025.1. The sequence goes on from CAMPCG010000187.1 coordinate 97, forward strand.
ACGCGACGTCAAAGACCAATGGATGTTCGGCCCGTCGCTCATGGCCTGCCCCGTCAGCGAATACAAGGCCCGCAGCCGAGCCGTGTACTTCCCCAAGCAATGCGGGTGGTATGACCTCTACACGGGTGAGCAAATCGTCGATGACAAATTGACAAGCCGCAACTTAATCGTCTCGGCCCCCTACGACCGCATACCCGTCTTCGTGCCGCAGGGCAGCATCATCCCCTTCGGCCCGGCCATGGAGTGGAGCGACGAGAAGCCCGCCGAACTCATCAACCTCTACGTCTATAGCGGGCGCGACGCACGGTTCACCCTCTACGAAGACGAAGGCACGAACTACAACTACGAGCGGGGACGCTATGCCACCATCGACATCAGCTACGACGACACCGCGCGCACCCTCACCATCGGACAGCGAAAGGGCTCGTTCGACGGGATGCTCAAGCAGCGGCGCTTCAACATCGTCTACGTCACGCCCGACAGCCCCAAGCCCCTCAACATGGACAGCCAGCAGGGCACAATGGTGAAATACGACGGCAAGGAAACGACCACAAAGCTATAAAATACCGGCAGGAGATGCAAAAATAAGCACGTATTCTTGTGCAGTTCCCATTTTTTTCGTACTTTTGCCCGAAAATTCAGAACACTGACCATGAAGCAAGCTATCATTTCCTTAGTCCTAATCATGCTGATGATACCCTTGGCAGAGGGGCGCACACGCAAGAAACAGGCGGTGCAGACGCCTACGCCGTCGACCATCGAAATCATCAAGCAGGTAAACGACTACTGGCAGCAACACCACCGGCCACAGGTGCGCGCCTTCTGGGACGACGCCGCCTACCACACCGGCAACATGGAGGCCTACCGCCTGCTGGGAAACGCCCGCTGGCTGGAGTACAGCACCACCTGGGCACGCCACAACCGGTGGATGGGTGCCACGGAGCAGGACCCCGCAAAATGGAAATACAAGACCTACGGCGAAGGACCGCAGCACGTGCTCTTCGGCGACTGGCAGATATGCTTCCAGACCTACCTCGACCTCTATGAGATTGAGAAAGGAGAAATGACAAATTATAAATATGATTACCAGCAGGGGCAGCGGGCTGCGCTTGCCGATAATCATATCTATCATTTCTCACCTATCACCTATAATTACAAGATTGCCCGTGCCATCGAAGTGATGGACACCGAGTGCCGCTCGCAGGCCACCGACTTCTGGTGGTGGGCCGACGCACTCTATATGGTCATGCCCGTCTTCACCAAGCTGTACAAGACCACGGGCGAAGTGAAGTTCCTGGACAAGCTCTACGACAACTTCCGCTGGGCCGACGAGCTGATGTACGACTCGCTGGAGCAGCTCTATTACCGCGACGCGAAGTACATCTTCCCCAAAGTGAAGACCGCCAGCGGCGGCAAGAGCTTCTGGGCACGCGGCGACGGCTGGGTGCTCGCCGGACTGGCAAAGGTGCTGGCCGACATGCCCCAGGACTACCCCCACCGCCCGTTCTTCGAGCAGCGCTTCCGCCAGCTGGCCGAGGGCGTGGCCCGCGTGCAGCGACCCGGAGGCTACTGGAGCCGCTCCATGCTCTGCGAAGAGGACGCACCGGGACCGGAGACCAGCGGAACGGCCTTCTTCACCTACGGTATGCTCTGGGGAGTGAACCACGGACTGCTGGAACGCGAGAAATATGTGCCCGTCATCGACAAGGCATGGAAATACCTCACCACGACGGCCCTGCAGTCCGACGGCAGCGTGGGCTTCGTGCAGCCCATCGGAGAGAAGCCCGACCCCACCAAGACCGTCGACGCCCACTCGCAGGCGAACTTCGGCGTAGGAGCATTCCTGCTTGCCGCCTGCGAGCACCTGCGCTTCGAGGACAGTTCTGTAGATTGCGGTACTACCGCAATAAACTTGACCGTAGAGAACACCAGCAATGAGTTCCGCCAGCAAGTGGTCGAGATTGACGCGCAGGAGATTTACAAGCGCTTAGGCATACAGGGCGGACGCCAGTTCGTCGTCCTCGACCCCGCCAAGCTGGAGCTGCCCTACCAGCTGTCCTACGACGGCAAGGTGCTCGTCGATGTCGGCGTTAGCCCCCGCAGCACGCTCAAGCTCACCGTCCAAAAGGGTTCGCCCAAGACCTACCCCACCGTCTGTTACGGCCAGCTCTACCCCGAGCGCAAGGACGACTACGCCTGGGAGAACGACCGCGCAGCCTACCGTGCCTACGGCCCCGCCCTGCAGAAGTCGGGTGAGCGCTCATTCGGCATAGACGTGTGGTCGAAGAATACGCCCGAGCTGGTGGTGGAGCAACGCTACTGGACCGAGGACATGGTGATGATGCCCACCGTGGAGCGGCTGCGACGCGAGAACCGCCACTACGGCGACTCGGTCTATCGCACCTTTTCCTATCACCACGACCACGGACGCGGCATGGATCTCTACCGCGTAGGCGCCACGCTGGGATGCGGCACACCGGCACTCATGCTGCCCGGCGGCGAACTGAAATATCCCTACTGCTTCGAGAAATACACCATCCTGGACAACGGCCCGCTGCGCACTACCGTGCAGCTGGACTACGGCAAGACGACTTTCGGCACAGACAGCATCACCGAGCACCGCATCATCTCGCTCGACAAGGGCTCCAACTTCTGCCGCACAACGGTGTGGTACGACGGCATGACGCAGCCCGCACGGCTGGCATCGGGCGTGGCACTGCACGCTGAGGCCTACGGCGGAAAGGCCGACGCCACTGCCGACCGCATCGTGGCAAAGGACTACGTGGCCTACGCCGACCCGACGGACAACCCGCGCGTGAACAGCTGCCAGCTCTTCGTGGCAGCACTGTTCCCCCAGGAAAGCGTAGAGACCACCACACAGCTCTTCGACAAACCCCACGACGGCTCCGAGGGACACCTGCTGGGCATCCACAATAATTATATAGGGAAGCCCTACACCTACTACTTCGGCTCTGCATGGTCGAAGAACGACGTGCGCACCATGCAGGAGTGGCAGCAGCGCATCGAGTGGACCCTGCGCTCGCTCAGCAAACCTCTTGTTTGGAAGATTGACAATTAAAGAAAGACATGAAAACGACAATACGGACTGTCAAGCGATGCCTGGTGCTTGCCCTTCTGCTGCTCTGCACGCAGGGCCTGCTGGCGCAAACCACCACGATAGAGCACAAGGTGAAGAAGAAGGAGACCATCTTCGGAATTGCCCGCGACTATGGTCTCACCCTGCAGCAGCTCATCGATGCTAACCCGAAGATGAACACGCCGGGCTATCAGCTGAAGAAGGACGAAGTGCTCACAATACCCCTCTCGGCCGGCCTGGCCAAAGGGAAGGCCTCTGCCCTGGGCCGCACCATCCGTCTGGGCGTGATGCTCCCCCTGCACAACATCAACGGCGACGGCCACCGCATGGTGGAATACTACCGCGGCGTGCTCATGGCCTGCGACTCGATGAAGAAAGAGGGCATCTCCGTCGACGTGAGGGCATGGAACCTGGCCGAGAACGGCGACCCGGAAGAGCTGCTGAAAGACAAGAACGCGCAGCAGCTGGACATCATCATCGGTCCGCTCTACTCGAAGTTCATGGAGCCGCTGAGCAACTTCGCCAAGAAGTACGACATCCTGCTCGTGGTGCCCTTCTCCATCCATGCGCCGCAGCTGTCGAGCAACAAGAACATCTTCCAGATTTACCAGGCCCCGGAGAGCATGACCGACGTCACGGCCCGCCGCTGTGCCGAGTGGTTCCGCGACTACCACCCCATCATCGTGGACTGCCAGGACACCACGAGCACGAAAGGCGCCTTCACCACCGCCCTGCGCCGCCAGCTGGAGCAGCACGACGTGCTCTACAACGTCACCAGCCTTAACACCGCCGAGGACAACTTCGCCAAGGCGTTCGTGGCCAACGCGCCCAACCTGGTGGTGCTCAACACGGCGCGCTCTCCCGAGCTGCTGCGCACCTTCGCCCGGCTGAAACGCCTTCTTGCATCGCGCCCCAACCTGGAGATAGCCCTGTTTGGCTATACCGAGTGGCTGATGTATATGAACCAGCAGAAGGACAACTTCCACAAGTTCAACGTCTACATCCCGTCCTATTTCTACACCAACATGCAGTCGCCCCTGGCCATCCGTCTGGAGCGCCGCTATGCGAGCACGTTCGGTCAGCCCATGCAGCAGGCCCTGCCCCGCTTTGCCCTCAGTGGCTTCGACCACGCCGTGTTCTTCCTTCGCGGCCTGAGCAAGTATGGCAAGAGCTTCGACGGCATGGCGGGCCGCTTCAGCTACCAGCCGGTGCAGACGCCGCTGTGGTTCGAGCGCATTGCCGGCGGCGGCCACCAGAACCGTGCCTACATGTTTGTACACTACAAGCCCGACGGCACCATCGAGGCAATCAATTATTGAAAATGAAAGATGAAACGCTATAAGCTCCTGACAGGTTTATCATTTATCATTTATCATCTATCATTTAGCCCTGCAGCGGCCCAGGTGGGCGACCACCGCAGCGAGTTTGCCGTCGGTGTGAACGGCGGCTACGTCATGAGCCAGGTGGGCTTCCTGCCCGAGGTGCCGCAGAACATGCATCCCGGCAAGACTTTTGGCGTGACGATGCGCTACACGTCGGAGAAATACTTCAAGAGCATCTGCGCCATCGTGGCCGAGGTGAACTACGCCCAGATGGGCTGGAAGGAGCGCATCCTCACCCGTCAGGACGAGCCCGTCATCAACGCCGAGACCGGCCTTGCCGAGGCCTATAGCCGCAACCTGGACTACATACAGATACCCGTCTTTGCCCGTCTGGGCTGGGGCCGCGAGCGTCGCGGCCTTCAGGTCTACGCCCAGGCCGGGCCTCAGGTGGGCTTCTGCATCAGAGAGAGCACCGAGGCCAACTTCGACCTGCACAACCCCAACACCTATTCCCGTATCTCGCTCACCTCAAGCTCGTTGGAGAACGCCTCCAACATGTACTTCATGCCCTTAGAGAAGAAGTTCGACTACGGCATCGCGGTCGGCCTGGGCCTGGAGTTCTCTCACACGAAGGTGGGCCACTTCCTGCTCGAGGGCCGCTACTACTACGGTCTTGGCAACATCTACGGGAGCACCAAGCGCGACTATTTCTCCATATCGAACTATAGCTCCATTTACGTGAAGCTGACATACCTGATGGACATCAGTCGATCCAATAACTCCAAAATCAAATAATCTATGTTCAAAAACCATCCCAAGGGGCTGCTACTTGCCGCCCTCAGCAACATGGGCGAGCGTTTCGGCTACTACATCATGAACGCCGTGCTTGCCCTTTTTCTGTGTTCCAAGTTTGGTCTGAGCGACGGCCAGAGTGGTTTCATCGCCGCCATGTTCCTCACTGCCATCTACGTGCTGAGCCTTGTGGGCGGCTACATAGCCGACCGCACCCAGAACTACAAGGCCACCATTGCCTGGGGTCTGGTCATCATGGCCAGCGGCTACGTGCTGCTGTCCATCCCCGTGCTGGCCACTCCCGACAACTCGTCGATGCTCCTGGCCTTCACCGTCTTTGCCCTGGCGCTCATTGCCTGTGGTAACGGTCTGTTCAAGGGCAACCTCCAGGCCATCGTGGGCCAGATGTACGACAACTTCGAGGCCGACGCCAAGAAGGAAGGCCCCGAGAAGCTGAAATGGGCTCAGGGCCAGCGCGACGCCGGTTTCCAGATTTTCTACGTGTTCATCAACATCGGTGCGCTGGTGGCTCCGTTCATCGCCCCCCTGCTGCGCAGCTGGTGGCTGAACGTCCACGGCCTGGCCTACAACGCCGACCTTCCCAAGCTGTGCCATGCCTACATCAGCGGCAGCATCAGCGACGGCGAGATGTCCAACCTCATGGAGCTGGTGGCCAAGGTTGGGGGCGACGGCAGCGACCTGTCGGCCTTCTGCACGCAGTACCTCGACGGGTTCAACACCGGCATCC
>CAMPCG010000188.1 GCA_946644025.1 uncultured Prevotellaceae bacterium
ATCCATCCGAAGCGCACGGCGGGGCGCTGCCACTGCTCGTTGTAGCGGTGGTTGATGATGGCAGCCACGCGGCCCACGACGCGACCGTCGCGGTAGGCCAGGAAATACTGTGCTTCGCAGAACTCGAAGGCGGCGTTGGGGTGGCGGGTGTAGGGCGAGAGCGTCTGCACCTCGTCGCTGTGCAGGTTGGGGGCGTCGTAGGGGTCGCCGCGGTACAGGTCGTAGCGGAACTGTATGAAGGTCTCCAGCTGTCGGGCGTTCTCGACGGGCCTGATTTCTATTGCTGACATAGGTCGTTTTCGTTGTTATGGTTGGAATTAGAGGGCAAAGGTAACAATTTTTTGGGAGAAAACGGCAAAAGCGCCCGTTTTTTTGCAACTTTTTAAGGGGAGAGGGAAGTCTGCAGACTGTGCGCACCTGTCAAAGGAAGCGTCTGCGGCAGAGCGTTTGCCGAAAAATCAAGCAGTCGCAGTTAGCACCAGCGGCACTGGCTGCCAGCCCTTAGGCTGATGAAGACCGTCACTCAGCCGAGGGCTTCCAGCTGAAGACACATACCCCACCCCGACAGTCGTCGCCCGCTGAGTGACGGCTGGGGTTTTTCCGTCTTTTCAGAAGAAAAAGGCAAAACATTTGGCCATTTCAAATAAAATGGCTAACTTTGCAGCGCTCTTTCGAAAAAAGGAAGTAAATATGGATGATTTCTGAAACAATCGACCACCAACCATGAGTATCAAGTCACAGGCCATCATACTGCTACTGCTGCTGCCACTGGCCGCACACCCACAGGGACCCAACGGCACGGGCCACTACTACAAACCCGCCGACGGCCGCTGCGGCGCCGAGCTGAAAACGGCGCTGCACCGCATCATCCGCAACCCGAAGGTGGTGGGCTACGGAGGCCTGAAGGAGGCCTACATCGTCACCGACACGCGGCCCGACGGCTACCTGCGCGACTGGTACTCTGACGCCACACAGTACGAGCCGGGCAGCAACTACTCGGCCGCCACGAAGGAGGAGGGCATGGGCTACAACCGCGAGCACCTGCTGCCGCAGAGCTGGTTTGGCAAGGGCACGGACCCGATGTACTCTGACATTACCCACGTGGTGCCCACCGACGCCCGCCTGAACACGCAGCGCAACGACAACCCCCTGGCCGAGGTGACCGAAGAGGCAGCACAGGTGGGCACGTCGAAGAACGGCTACTCGCGCTGGGGAGCACCCAACAAGTCGCTGGGTGCTCCGCAAGGCCTGACGAAGGTCTTTGAACCCAACGACGCGGTGAAGGGCGACATTGCACGCATATACTTCTACATGCTGACGTGCTACGAGGACACCATCGACGCCTGGCGACCGACGTGGGAGGCCAGCCGAACGGCACCCTACGTCTTCGACCCCGAGGGCACACCCTACGAGCCGCTGCTGCCGTGGGTCATGACGATGCTGATGCGCTGGAGCGAGCAGGACCCCGTGGACTCCCTCGAGACGGCACGCAACAACAGCATCTACAGCGTGCAGGGCAACCGCAACCCCTACGTGGACTACCCCGGACTGGAGCAGCTGGTGTGGGGCGACAGGCGCGACGAGCCCTTCGTCTACGACGACGGCAGCGACCCGCGCACCAGCGACCCGCTGCCCACGGAGCTGACCATCGGCCTGAACAGCGCCTTCTTCGGCAGCCCCTTCAGCGGACAGCGCAAGGCGGGCAACGCCAGCGCCGTGCGCGGCGAGCAGGACGGCATCGTCGTGGAGTACTGCCTGGGCAACGAGGGCCGCAACATGTACCTGGCCACGAACCACATACGCCTGTACCAGAAGAACCTGCTGTGCTTCTCGACCACCGAGGGACGGCTGACGGACATCGACTTCGACGTGACCAAGAACGACAGCCAGAAGATCATCACGGCCAACACGGGCACCATGGACAACCACCACTGGACGGGCGACACCGACGAGGTGCGCTTCCAGCTGGACGACGGCAACGGCGTGCTCTACCTGGCCGCCGTCAGCATCAGCCGCACGGCTACGAGCGGCATCAGCGATACCGACTATTATTCATCTGCTCAACTGCCGGCCGACGACACCCTCTACGACCTGCAGGGACGGCCCACGCGGCGCCACGCCGCCAAGGCCGGACTCTACATCTGCCGCGGGCGGAAAGTCATCGTCAGGTGAGCCCTAAAAACCCATAACAAACATCATGAAAAAAACGTTTACCACAACAGCAACACTGGCACTGAGCCTGGCAGCAGCACTGGCTCAGGGACCCAACATGAGCGCCGACTACTACAAGGCTGCCGACGGCCTGAAAGGCGCCGAACTGAAGACGAAGCTCTTCACCATCATCTCGAAGAAGACGAACAAGCTGAGCTACGACGACCTGCTGGAGAAGTACAAGGACACCGACACCCGCGCCGACGGCAAGGTGCGCGACTGGTACTCGAACATCACCAACTACACCCACATCAAGGACAAGGCCGGCACCTACTCGAAAGAGGGCGACTGCTACAACCGCGAGCACACCATACCGTCGAGCTGGGGAGCACCCGAGGCTGACATCGTCCACGTGGTGCCTACGGACGGATACGTCAACAACCGACGGTCGAACTACCCCTTCGGCGAGACCGACGGCGACGTCTACAAGTCGGCCAACGGATACAGCAAGCTCGGAGCGTGCAAGACGGCCGGATACAGCGGACGCGTCTTCGAACCCAACGACGAGGTGAAGGGCGACATCGCACGCATCTACTTCTACATGGCGACGTGCTACGAGAGCACCATCACCAGCTGGAGCGGAGGCGGCGTCATCACCGGCACGAAGTACCAGCCCTACGCGCAGTGGACCTTCGACATGATGATGCGCTGGGCTAAGCTGGACCCCGTGGACGACGTGGAGACGGCACGCAACAACGCCGTGGCAAAAACCGACGTGCAGGGCAACCGCAACCCCTTCGTGGACTACCCCGGACTGGAGGACTACATCTGGGGCGAGAAGAAGGACGCGGCCTTCAGCTATAACCACTACGAGGGAAGCACCTACGAGCAGCCCGACATGCCCGACACACCGGTGTTCGAGCCCGACGGCGGCACCTTCACCAACCAGGTGACGGTGACCATCAGCACCGCCACCGACGGCGCCACCATCTACTACACCACCAACGGCACCGACGCCTCGGAAAACAGCCGTCGCTACACCGCACCCTTCACGCTGACCGAGAGCGCCACGGTGAAAGCCATCGCCGTGAAGGACGGCGTGAAGAGCTACCAGGCCACGGCAACCTTCACCGTCAGCGACGGGCAGGGACAGGAGACGCCCGACGAGTCGACCATCGCCCTGAACAACGCTCTCTTCGGCACCAGCTACGAGGGCTCCATACTCAAGGCCGACGCCGACGACCTGGTGGGCACGAAGAACGGCGTCACCGTGGTCTACGCCCTGGGCGACGGCGGCAGCAATCGCTACTGCAACGACTCGCAGATACGTCTCTACCAGAAGAACACGCTGACCATCAGCACTGCCGACGGCGAACTGACCGAGCTGGAGTTCCAGCTGGCACAGAGCACGCAGAAGAAGCTGCAGGCCACCGTGGGCAGCGTCAGCGACTACACCTGGACGGGACGCGCACGGAGCGTCACCTTCAGTGTCGATGAGGGCAGTGGACACGCTCGCCTGACGGCTGTCAAGGTCGCGCGCACTCAGACCGACACGGCCATCAGCAGCACCGCCGACGACAGCACCGCCGACAGCGGCTCCTTTCATTCGCTTTCTGGCCTCCGCGTTGACGGCCATCAGCTGCGCCCTGGCATTTACATTCATAGCGGAAAGAAGGTGGTGGTGAAGTAACCACCACCTCACCACCCCCTTTTACCGCTAAATAACCACCCCCTCTTACTGCTAAATAACCGCTCCCTCTTAATGCTAAATAACCGCTCCCTCTTAATGCTAAATAATCGCTCCCTCTTACCGCTAAATAACCACCCCCTCGCCATGCGAATCATCATGAACTTCAGCCTCGTCGCCAGGCCCCTCACCGCCACTGGTCGTGTACACTGCGGCATTGCCGCAGTCCTCGCCGCTGCCCTTCTTCCGGCCGTCGCCCTAGCACAAGGCCCCAACGGCAGCGCCACCTACTACCGCGCGGCTAACGGCAAGAGCGGCGCCGAGCTGAAGACAGCACTCTTCGGCATCATCAGCAAAGGCACCGTGAAGCGCACCTACAAGCAGCTGTGGACCGACTTCAAGACCACCGACAAACGCAGCGACGGCAAGGTCTGGGACATGTACTCCAACGCCACCAACTACGTCTTCGGCACCGACCAGGACAAGGGCTCGCACCCCAACGAGGGCTACTCCTACAACCGCGAGCACTCGTTCCCCAACAGCTGGTGGGGCGGAACAGGCGAGAACGACTGCTACATGTACACCGACCTGTTCCACCTCTACCCCACCGACGCCTTCGTCAACGAGAAACGATCAAGCTACCCCTTCGGCGAGACCAACGGCAGCACCTACAAGTCGTCGGGATCGTTCTCGAAGCTCGGGGCAAGCAGCATCAGCTACTACAAGGGCGTGGTATTCGAGCCTAACGACGAGTACAAGGGCGACTTCGCACGCACTTACTTCTACATGGTGACGCGCTACGAGGACGTCATAGGCCAGTGGACCACGGCCAAAAGCCACACGCTCGACGGCAAGAAGTACCCGGGACTGCAGAAGTGGCAGCTCGACATGCTCATGCGGTGGGCTGAGCTGGACCCCGTCAGCGACAAGGAGGTAAAGCGCAACCGCGCCGTCTACGGCATTCAGAAGAACCGCAACCCCTTCATTGACTACCCAGGACTGGAGCGGCTCATCTGGGGCGACCTGCAGGACATGCCCTTCAGCTACGACGACTTTGAGGGCGCGCTCACCATCGACGGCGTGCGCACCGAGCCCGATGCCGAAGGCCCCGACGCCGATGCCGTCTACAACATCAGGGGCCAGCGCCTGGACAACGACGCGGACCGTCTGCCCCCTGGCGTCTACATCCGTCACGGACGCAAGTTCATCGTCAAGTAACTATGAACTATGAACTATGAACTATGAACTCACCGCCTCCACCCTGAACTACGTGCGCCAGCATGCCGACGATGACGTCCGCCTGCTGGCGCTTCGTGGTACTAAAGACCCCGACGTTGACCTCACCCGTGCCCTGCAGCAGATACAAGGCCGCCAGACGGCCCGCCAGAAGCTGCCCTCGTGGGCCGCCAACGACGCCATCGTCTATCCGCCGCACCTCAACATGGAGCAGTGCTCGTCGGAACCCACCGCCCGCTATAAAGCAGCCATCTGCAAAAGGCTCATAAACAATCATCCCTCCTCACCTTCAAACCATTCTCCAAACAATCCTTCAAACTATCCTCTTTCCTCTTTCCTCTCTCCTCTTTCCTCCCCCCTCTCCCCTCCTCCTCTTTCCTCTTTAACCGACCTCACCGGAGGCTTCGGCGTTGACTTCGCCTTCATGTCGACGGCCTTCGACCGTGCCACCTACGTCGAGCTCAACCCCGGGCTCTTCGCCATCGCCACCGCCAACTTCGCCGCCCTCGGACTGACCAACGTCACCGCCCACAACGCCGATGCCGTCAGCATTCTCGAAGCCATGCCCTCACGGGAAACCGCCGACGGCAGCAGCTGTGCCCCTAAAGCTTCCCGTCCGCAGCCTATTTCCCTCATCTTCCTCGATCCGGCCCGCCGCGACACCCACGGCGCACGCACCTACGCTATCAGCGACTGCACGCCCGACGTTCTGGCCCTGTTGCCCACGCTGCTCGCCAAGGGCGACTACGTGCTGCTGAAGCTATCGCCCATGCTCGACTGGCGCAAGGCCCTCAGCGACCTCGGCCCACAGCACGTCAGCGAGATCCACATCCTCGCCGTCAACAACGAGTGCAAGGAGCTGCTCTTCCTGCTACAGCAGCAAGCCGACGCCCTCACCGTCTTCTGCGTCAACGACGCCCAGACCTTCGCCTTC